>JAISLQ010000063.1 GCA_031290885.1 Acidaminococcales bacterium | reverse complement strand
CTGTATGTGTGTCCAGCGTTCAGATATTCAATTGTCCGTTTTCTATATTTTTTATCATAGCTCATAGCAATTTTATATTATCAATTTACTGTCACATTTTCAATGCTATTTGACTATATATGCTGCAGCGGTCGCGACAGCGACACTCCTGCTCCAGATTTGGGACAGGCTGGACAAGCTGAAAAGCCGCCGCAAAACCAAAAGCCCCGGCAACCGCCGAAGCCGACCAAAGCACAAGCGGTAACCGAGGGCAAGGCAGGGGGGCGAAAGCCCCCGCTGCCTACATTATAGCAGGAGGTGCGAAAAATGTCAAAAAGGCAAGCGATATCCACTATACTTAATTTAATTGTAATATCTTTTTTGGCCAGCAAAATCGATTGGGACATAAATGCGGCAAAAGCGGCATTTATAGGGCTGTTGGCAGCAGGTGAGTTGATTATCGTGGGGTTAGCCGTATATGAAAGACGGTACTAAAGACGGATGGGGAGGCGCAAGAGCGGGAGCGGGCAGGAAATCGGGTTCTAAGGATAGTTCACCGCGGACAAGGGGGCCGAAAAAAGAACCGCGCCCCACGCGCCCGCAGCGCCCCCAGATGAGAGCCTTCGAGGACGAATGGGCACTTATCAAAGCCTTTGAGCGCATAGTGAAAAAAGGCGACCGGGCGGCAGCGGAAGTTTTTATTAAAAAGTATGAAAATCCGTAAAATTTAAAAAGAAAACCCTCTTGCCTAAGCCAATCGCAAGAGGTTTTTTCTTTTTTTGTGCGCTAATATTTTTGGCAAAAATATGAATTTTTAACCAAAAGCCATTGACTTTATAATTGCGCCTAATTATAATATGGGTAACGAAAGCAGCCAAGGCAAAAAACTACGGAGGCGAACAAGGATGAAGCAACAGAATTTTGGCATTGAGATTGAAATGACCGGGGTAACCCGCGAGGAAGCAGCAAAGACGATAGCAAAGCACTTTGGCGCAACGGAAACATACATCGGCGGCGCGTACAACGCATACGAAGTGTGTGACTGGCAGGGCAGAAAGTGGAAGGTGATGAGTGACGCAAGCATTGATAAGGAGTGCAAATACGATAAAAAGCAATATCGTCCGATCACCGATAAGTGCTACAGCGTCGAAGTCGTAAGCCCGATACTGCACTACGACGAACTGCCTACGGTGCAGGAGATAGTGCGGCAAGTACGCCACGCGGGAGCAAAAGTGAACAGAAGTTGCGGCATACACATCCATGTTGACGCAACGAACCACACCGCCAAGAGCCTGCGAAACCTGCTCGGCATTATGTACGGCAAAGAAGATTTGCTTTTCAAAGCCTTGCGGGTAAGCGACGACCGTGTCAGATACTGCAAAAAGACCCGCGAAAGCGTTTTGCTGGCAGCGCGAAAAGACAAGAATCTCACTCTGGATAGCCTAAAGGCGATATGGTACGATAAAAACGACTATCGCGACAATCCCGGCGAACACTACGCGCCGAGCCGCTACCATGCGCTGAACCTGCACGCGACATCCAGCAAAAAGACCGTAGAGTTCAGGCTTTTCAACAGCACCTTGCACGCCGGGGAAGTAAAAGCCTACGTACATCTGGCGCTTGCCATAAGCGCACAGGCAATGCGGCAGAAGTCGACGCAGTTAACCAAAACGGCAAGCGACAACGAAAAATTCACTTTCCGCACTTGGCTTTTGCGGCTTGGGCTGATAGGCGACGAGTTTGCCAACACCCGCGAGCATTTGTTGAAGCGCCTTGACGGCAACGCGGCGTGGAGGTTTGCGCCGGAGCGTTACCCGACGCACCCCGCTACCATAGCAAGCAACAATATGACAGCCGCCCTCGCTTGAGGGCGGCCAAGGTAAACAACAAAGGGGGCAATGCCATGAAAGTAATTATTGACGACCGGGAGCATTACGGCGCGACGGCGGTCGCATTGATTGATTAAATCAAAGACATGAACTGGGGCGTGAAGCCCGACACCGACGCAGAGGGCTATATCGCAATCCAAGAGGACACTTACAAACGCATGATTGGCAAGAAACTGAAATTACCCAAAGGCGACATCGAGGCGCGGGCGATAGCGATGTTTGAGGCGATATCGGAAATCGGCGCATGGCATTTTGACAGGGAGGGCTAAGCATAAATAACACAACAAGAGCAAAAACAAAGCGTTACTATTTCGCATACGGGAGCAACTGCCATCTGGATCAGATGGCAGTTCGCTGCCCCAGGGCGGCAGTTGTCGGCGCGGCCATATTACTGAACTACGCGCTTGAACTCAACGGAAAGACAAGCAACTGGGGGGTGGCGAACATTCGACATAAGCGCGGCAAGGTTGTTAACGGCCTCTTATGGACGATTACGCCAGAATGTGAACAAAGCCTCGACAGATATGAGGGCTACCCGCATTTGTATGAAAAGCGCAAGGTCACGGTTTATGCCGAGGATGGAACGCCGTACAGGGCGATGGCTTACGTCATGACCGCCGCGCACAGCAAACCAGCGCTTCCCTCGAAACTGTATTACCAAGGGATTATGGAGGGCTTCCGGCAAAACCGCATTCCCAGCGCGCCGCTAAAAGCCGCGCTTGAAGAAACCTATAGCAAAATGATGGGGGGACTTGGAAAGTGAAGACCGATCCCAAATCGCTCGGCAGGCCCAAAAAAAGCAAAGACCGACGCATAGGCATAAACTGCTATATCGCCGGAAGTTTGCTGGACGCGATGGATGAATACGTAGCAGAAAGGCAGCGAAAAAACAAAGGATACAGCCGCTCGGATTTTTTCAACGAGGCGCTGGAAAAGCATATGCGCGACCTTGGGCTGCTACAAGATGAGGCAGGTGATGGCGATGAAAAAAAGCCCGGATAAGATACTTGGCGCTTTGCTGGGCGTAGCGGTGGGAGACGCGCTGGGCGCGCCGCTTGAATTCATGAGCGCGGAGGAGATACGGGCAAAGCATGGTACCGTGCGCGAAATGATTGGCGGCGGCTGGCTGAACGTCATGCCCGGCGAGATAACCGACGACACGCAGATGACGCTGTCCGTCGCGGAAGGAATAGTTGAAAACCCGCAAGACCCGATACCCGGAATCGGGCGGCGGTTTGTCGAATGGTATGACAGCCGGCCCAAGGATATCGGCGTTACTTGCCGCAGCGCCATTGCCTACGCGAAAGCAAACGGCGCGCAGGACGAGAACGGCTGGCACGAAGCCGCGCGGCGCGTCCACGCGGACACCAACGGCATGACGGCAGGCAACGGCGCGTTGATGCGAACCATTTACCCCGCGCTTTGGTACGGACGCAAGAGCGCCCGGATAGCGGCGGCGGCTATTGGGCGCATGACGCATTGGCATGATGACAGCACGCTTTCGGTCATAGCATACACCGAAGCAGTTGCGGACATTATCGGAGCGGATAAAATCCCGGACGCTGGGATTGGCTGGAGCAAAGAGCGTATAGAGTACCGCATGAGGCGTGTACGGGAACTGGCGCCGGACAACGAGCGCCCGCGCCCGGACGGGTACGTCCTGAACAGCCTCGTATGCGCCATAAACGCCATACGGGACACGTCCAGTTTCGAGGGCGCGCTGATACAGGCGGTGAACCTCGGCGGCGACGCCGACACCATAGGGGCAATTACAGGCGGACTCGCGGGCGCGTTGTATGGAGCGCGGACAATCCCCCAAAGGTGGACAGACGCGCTGGACAAGGACACGAGAAACCGGCTGGAAAGATGCGCAGATAAAGCATGCAAGAGCGAATATTAATTGCTTTCGATAGTATCCACAAAAAATATTTTGCGGGTATTTTGTGGTGCAAGCAATTTTCACAACAAAAACGGGTTCCGGCAAAACCGCCAAAACCCGCTTCACAACTTGTATTTTTTTGGCGACCCCGGCAGGACTCGAACCTGCGGCCTTTTGATTCGTAGTCAAACGCTCTATCCAACTGAGCTACGGAGTCATCAACGAAGATTATTATAATAAATTTGGCGGTGTTTTGTCAAATGTTTTGTTGATTGCGGATAGGCGGCAATTGGTTCCCGAAAAAACGCCAAGCCCTTCAAGTTCTCTGTAACCGCCTCTTATCTCGTCCAAATTAAGGTGCGGCTGGGATGCGCATTGCCGGTTTATTTCCCCTGCGGAAACAGGCCGTCCATTAAAGCTGTCCGCGTCTTTAAGCTTACTTAGCGGCAAGCATCCAAGCGGCCTCATCCCGCCATATAAACCGGCGAGGTTCACGCAAAACCGATTTTTTCCCGGCACTAAAAACGCCGAAGTCGCTCCACGCTGAATTATGGCAAAACACGCCGTGGACGATATACTCGTTTAATTTTAACATAATCATGGCAATGCAGTCAAAAATAAATTCAGCGCAATGGGCGACAGGCCAAAACCCCTTGTCATACTGGATATATGCGCATTTTTGCGCGCCGGCTGTGGCCGCCGGGGGACAAAACAAAGCGAGGGCGCGCATGCTCTCTCTCACGCCGTTTTTATTATGGCAACGCGCCCTGGCCGGGCGAAGCTCAAAACGCCCAAGACAGCCTTATCCCACCGGACAAGCCGCCGCGTTTGCCGGCGTAGAACTGTACGCCGTATTCGGCCGAGAAACGGCTGTCAGGTTTTGGCTTGGCGATGCCGCCCACCTCAACGATGCCCGTTAAGCCGCCCATGTCCGGCTCGCCCAGTCGGTACTGCCCATCGGCGACCCCGCGCGACTTGCCGGCAAACTCATATTCGAGCGCCGCGCCCACATACCAGTAACGATAATCGTTTTTTTTGCGGGTGAAACGCGTCCCCAGCCGCAGCCGGTGCGAATCGTCTGCGGCAAAGTCCACCCTTTCGTCGGTGTGAAGCGTGATGGACTTGCCGTTTTGCCGCGCGTAGTAGTAACGAAGGAGAAGGTCGAAAGTATCCTTCTCGTTGAGCTTCTTCTCCTTGCCGATACCGATATGCGCTCCAAAATACGGGACGCGGACATCATAGCGGGCGATGTTGCCGTCCACGTCGGTCAGTTCGTAGGACCGGAAACGGTTCTCGAGCAGCCCGCCGCGCAGGGACGCTTCCAGCCGCAGCCCGTCGGGGCGCACGCGGCGGGTCATAAAGCCCAGGCCGACCGCCCGCAGGTTCCCCCGGCCGCTGACTCGCCCATCGTCGCCGAAGTTGCCCCGGGCGCTGTAATGCCCGAACCCGGCGTCCACAAAGCCGCCGTAAAGAAGCGAGCCGTCCTCCCGGACGCGTTTGGCCGTCCGTCCCAACATGAGGTGGCTGGAAGCGAGATCGAGGTGGGAACCAGTCTCAATGCGCTGCCAGCCGGCATCCGCGCCGCCGAAGCTGGCGTATTCCCAGCCGCCCTCTTTTTCCCGGATGTTAAGGTCGGCCGACTCGTAACTGTGGTCGGCCAGCCAGCCGGCGCTGTTGCTGACGAAGGCCAGGCCGGCGATCCGCCCTTCGTTGATAATGCGCGCCCCCGGCGCGGGTCCGCTGCTATAAAGGCGGGCGACGAGGTATGGGCTGCGGTTCGTGCCGTCCGGTTTGTCGTCGATGATAAAGTTGTAGCCGCGGGTCATGCCCTGCCGGGCGTAGGCCGTGTACTGGCCGCTTTGGTTTTGGTCGTTCGTCAGCGCGTCCGCGCCGGCTACCTGCGCATTGCCTGCCCCGGTGTCCATCAGGTAGAAGACATCGCCCATCGTGAGCGGGTCGCCGGCCCGGAAGTTGCTCAAAGACACCTTGGCTCCGGTTACATCGACATTGTTTGCCAGAGGATCGGTAAAGGCGAGGAGGGCGCCGCCGCTGGCCGATGCTGCGCCGCTATCGTCGCCGAGCGCGGAAAGCTTGCCGAAGCCATCGCCGTTATCAATGTTGAAAGTAACATTGCCCGCGAAATTTGCGCTGCTAACATTCATTTTGTTGTAACCCATGACCAGGAGCGCCGCGCCGGAGTTGAGCGTAAAGGCGAAGGGGGCTTTGCCGCCGCCGCCATCGAGCGTGAACGCCCGATTGCCGGACAGCTCGTTGTTAATAAAGACGGTGTTGCTGCCTCCTTCGAGGGCGACGGTACCGTTCGCGCCATCTAACGCGAAGGTGTTGTCCCCGCCCCATAGAAACACACCATTGCCTGTAACCCGCATGCTAAAGGTTTTGCCATTGTTCTGATTTACCGCGATGGGGTCAAAAAGGAGCACCACGCCGCCGGCTTCGGCTTGGACGATGAGCGCCGCGTCGGAATCGGCGGCATCGGGGACTGTTGCGATATTGCCGGTACTGTCGTCGGTGGTATAGCCGTCAACAACGCCGAAATACAGGGAGTTGTAACGCGTCGGAACAGTGGGGATGGGGCCTGGCCCGTTGTGTTCAACGATTCCATTGTTCACAAAGGACGTCATTTTGCCGGCGGTGGCGGACAGGGTCAGGGCATTGGTATGTGGCGCACCTAAATCAAGGCCGGTATCCACGGTAACCGTGCCGTAAACTTTGGCGGAGGGAATTGTGTCGTATTTGAGGGAGGTGTCATTCACGACCGATGTAAAAGTATTGTTTCTGAACTCGCTGTCCCTGATTTCCAAGGGAGCGGCCAACCCGTAGCTGTAGACTGCCCCGCCCATGATTTGCCCGTTTTCCGCCGTAACCTCATTGTCGACGAAAGCATTGCGGTTCAAAAGGCCGAGGCCATGCCCGGCGGCACTGCCGGTTAAGCCGGTCGCCCCGATAAGGCCGCCGCCATCGATGTAGGTACCGGCGGTAATTTGCGCGCCAAAGAAGCCGTTGCCGGCGATTTCATTGATATAGGCGATATTATTGCCGGAATAAACGCCCAATACGCCGCCACCAGCGATGTACCGCTCCGTTGTTACCTTCAGGGCGCCAAACGAGTCTTTGTCCCCAAACACGTTGTTTTGCACGCTCAAGATCGCGGCACCGCCGTCATTGGAGTAGACGCCGACCACGCCGCCGCCGGTGAGGTCGCGGGCTTTGACTTCTATGCCGTCATAAAAAAGATTGCCCGAAAAGAATCCGATTCCGGCGAGCACGTTTCCCGCGCTAACAGTATCGGTGGCATAAACGCCGGCTACGCCGCCGCCGCGCAGACTCTCCGCCGCGCTGACACGAGAAGCACGGAAAGTGTTGTTTTCCAGGGCGCCGATAATTGAGTCGGCGCCGCCTTTAATCGCCTGCTTCTCCGCATAAGTACCTATCAGGCCGCCGCCGAACAGATTGCGGCCGATATCGACGTTGATGCCGCTAAACCAGTTGTTGTCCGCAGTGTCCAAGGTAACATATTGTTTGGATGACAGGCCGACCACGCCGCCGCCCAGCAAGTCGCCCTTATTGGATAGTGAGGCTGTAGGTGAGGTTTCCGCGTGTGTCGTTACATCCAAGTTGTAAAAAATATTGTTCCGCAAAGAGAGCATTTCCGTATAACCGGCGTTGGAACGCAGGCCAACAACCCCGCCGCCCTCCAAGTTTCCCCCCAAAAAGCCGCCGGAACCATTGTCGCGGGTACCGACAGCGACGCTGCTGTTGATGAAAAGGTTGCCGTAAACCGAACCAGTGGACGCATTGATGGGATAATCAGGGTCGGGGCCGGGATCAGGGCTTTTCCCGTCATTGTAATTAGTGTTGAGGCCGACGAGGCCGCCGCCCCGCAGGTAGCTGCCCACATCCACCGCCACGCCGGCGAAGATGTTGTCGGCGAGGTAGTCCAGCTTAACGGCCGCGTTAGAGAGGCCGTTGATACCGAGCACGCCGCCGCCGCGCAGGGAATAGCCGGCCTTGACCGTGATGTCGCCCAGGTTGTTGTTGCCGAAGACATTGCCCCTGACGTCAACTATCCGGGCATAGGTAACATCTTTGCCGCCAATATCTCGGCTGTTGTTGTTGACGCCCACCAAGCCGCCGCCGAGGATGATGTCGCCGGAATCTATTGCTATACCGGTGAAAAGGTTGTAATTGAGTGATTGCAGCAGGGCGTGCCCCGGTACATTGGACGGCGAAGACACGGCGTCCAAGCCGATCAGCCCGCCGCCCTCAAGATAGGCGCTTTCGGTAGGGTTTGAGATTGAAAAGGTGGTAGTTACTTTTATGCCGCGAAAAACATTGCCGGTTATGTCGCCGACATCAACCGAGGCACTTGGCGGACTTGACTCGCCGGTCGCCCGAAAGCCGATCAACCCGCCGCCGGCCAGATAGTGCGTATCTTCGTGCCCAATAAAAGTAATGTCTATGCCGGTAAAGGCGTTACCGGTAAGATCGCCGAATTTTATATCATTCGTGTGGCTGCTTGTATTGCCAATCAGCCCGTTGGTCATGCCGCCGGCGGAAACGGAGTCAAATTCGTTTGTGATTTTTACCGCATCAAAATGCAGGTTTTCTAAATTCAGCTTATTGTCGATGGTCAGCCATCTGGCGTTATTAAAAGGAGGTAAGCCCAATGTTCTAGGAGTTTCGTCGCCTCTGATATAGGTCATGCCGGCGGTCAGGGCAGGCTGGGCAAACGGTAAAACATCGCTGTTTAGCGTAAGGCTGCTTAACGCCGTGTCCGTCCGCAGGTCGGCCTGCCGCAGGATGTCGGCGTTGAGGGAAGAGATCCTTGTCATGAAGCCGCTGATCAAGCCGCCGCGGATGACTGTTATGCCGGCGTTAACTGAAACGGCGGCAGCGTCATGGGCGAACATAACGCCGGGGACGGAGAAAGTTACGGCGCTGCCGTAGGATGCGGCATCTCTTAAATCGCCCGGAGTGGACGTACTGGTTTCGGCAGATTGGGTTACCGTTCCCGCGTACGCCGGCGCGGACAGAGCCAAAAGGCCGGCCGCGCACAAAAAAACCGCCGCCCGCCGCGCTCCCGGCCAGGGGAACGCAGTTTCGCCGCTCGGGAAACCAAAGGGCAGGTGCCGCGATTTCTTCTTGAATTTAGCTACATTACGCATAAATATCGCCCCTTATGTTTTTTTGCCAAATCTATTGAAGATCTTTGGTTTAACCTTTGATTTGGAACATTAACTTGACGCAAAACGGCGAACGAACAATCTGGTTGACAACGGCGCGGAATGTATGTAAAATTACAACAATCTGTTTTTAAAATTTATTTGGCGGCCCATGCAACACAATGTAAAGAATGTTGCCCGGCGTTTTTTAATTTATCCAGCAAGCGCGGGGATTTCCGCGCTTTTTAATTTTGCGATTTTTGTAAATATTTTTTTGCGCAAAACAAAAAGCGGCTCTCCAAGCGGGAATTGCCTCTTTGCCAGGTAACATTCTTTACAAAATGTTACCTGGCGCAATGCATCCAACGAACAAGCCTTTGGCAAAACGAAATCTCTCGCGAAACGGAGCATCGTTCAATGACCGAAACAATAATTTTATTGTTAATATTGCTGATATTCTAACACGCCGCCGTCCGCTTGGCAAGATGTTTCGCCGCGGTTGCGCGGAAATCAATTTTCAAATTTCGCGTAACTGCCAAGCGGGAAGCAGTTTCAATCTGCGCATTTGCCGTGGAACATGTGGTCTTGCCATCGAAGGAAACGGCGCACCCTTCCGCTTTCTCCGGCAAAAGCGGCATAACCCTTCTCGTAAAACATTCGCTCAGGGATTTTGGCTCCAACATCTTCGGCAAGCACGTTAACCAATAGCAGCCGGGCACGTGGCCAACGGAGAGTTTCCGGCGCGGACATGCGGATGTTTTTTTGCGGCTTGCCCATTCGTATATTTGTTGCAAATTGCGGAATCCGCAGAACGTCCCTACGATTACGATAGTGATTGCATCCTCCGTGCCGCAAAAATACGGCTCGTATTCTTTTGAAAATTGATTTCCGTGATTCAAAAGTAACCAGGCTTGTACCTTCGCCTTTTATATGCTAAAATACATGACGTAACCGACGCGCCGGCGTTCGCCGCTTGGATCGTTTATATGACCGAGACGGGTAGGATTTGTTGTTTTGTGCCCTTTCCGTTTTAACGGTATATTTTTTGTCCCGGGTAAGCGCCTGACGCTAAAACAAGGAGGACAAAATGCAATACACGATGTTTCATGGAAAGATCCACAGGGCAACCGTTACTGAGGCAAATCTCATGTACGCCGGCAGCATAACCATTGACCGGGAGCTTTTGGCGGCGGCCGGCATTCTTGCCTATGAAATTGTGCAGGTTGTCGACATTGACAATGGCAGCCGCTTTGAAACTTACGCCATTCCCGGCCCGCCCGCTTCCGGCGTCATTTGTTTAAACGGCGCGGCCGCCAGGAAAGTTGCCGTCGGCGACAAGGTCATCATCATCGCTTACGCGCAGATGAGCAAAGAAGAAGCGGAAACTTTTGTTCCCACCACCGTGCTGGTGGACGGGCAAAACAGAATAACCGGCGCGCGCGGCCGGGAAGAATACGGGCAAAAGGCCTGAGAGGGCAAAGGCGCGCGGGGTTGTCTGAGATAGGATCTTACGGTAGGTTTTCTTTCTTGATCTGGCTACCGCCAATATAAGGAGCGCCGGCATCACCAAGCCTAACGAATGGGAGGCCGACAACCTGTCATTTTCTGGCCGAGGCCGGCTGCAATACCGGCGCCGGCGGCAATCTGGCAGGACATCACGGACAGCGCGCAGATGAAGGAGAACCGGAAACGCCTGCGCTTTGTGCTTGTCGCTTCCACCCATCCGAGCAGCAAAGACCGCCGGGGCAACTTCGCGCAGAAAATGACCGGACACAGCGGCAGCGGGGTTGCCGCGGGCATGTCTTTGCGGGGTGTTACGGAAAAATACGGGCGCGTTTTCAAAAGGAGAAGGGACAAGGACTATATCCACTACATTTACGCCATGAAAAAGCAGAGCCCGGCATCCGCCGACAATTCCGCCATCGGGTTTGCCGTAAACAGCAAAGACAAAGCCGCGATGATTTATATTGAGCGGTGGGGCAAAGTTTTGGAACAAAAGGGTGCCGCGCGCCGGGCTTTTGCTGTCAAAACGCAGTTTGCCGCGCGCGGTTGCCCGTCAGTCGGACAAAAACCAAGGGCCTGTTTTCACCGTATGAAAACAGGCCTTTCGCAGAGGTGCCGATCATGCCTGAATATGAATATATCGGCGATTTTGGGTTGATTGTCGCAAGCATCCTCGTGCTTTTATACGCCGGTTGGGATGTGTTCTTCCCTGACAAATAATATACTTGCCGGGTAAACTGCGCGGCGAATCCTGACGGGTATTTTTAGCGCAAATTGCGCGCGAGTTCCTCTAATTTCGCGATCCGTTTGGAGGTCGCCGGGTGCGTGCTGAAAAGATTGCCGAAAAGGCTGCGGACGCCGCCCAGCGGATTTATGATAAACATGTTTGAGGTGGCGGGCGTAGCGTCCGGCAGCACTTTGCGCTGGGCGTAGTTTTCAATCTTGCGCAGCGCGCTGGCCAAAGCGAGCGGTTTGCCGCTGATCCTGCCGCCGGTCTCGTCGGCCACAAATTCGCGCGAGCGCGATATGGCCATTTGTATGAGCATGGCGGCAAGGGGCGCCAAAATGACCATGGCTATGGTGGCGATTGCGCCGGCGGAATTATTGTCATTGCTGTCCCGGCGGCCGCCGCCGAGTATCATGCCCCAGCGGAGCATATCGGCAAGCATTGTAATCGCGCCCGCCATGGTGGCGGCAACAGTGCAGATGAGCGTATCGCGGTTTTTGACATGCGCCAGTTCGTGGGATAGCACGCCCTCCAGCTCCTCATAGCTTAGGGCGCGCATAATGCCGCTGGTGGCGGCAACGGCCGCGTGTTCGGGGTTGCGGCCTGTGGCAAAGGCATTCGGGACGTCGGTATTAATTACATATACTTTGGGCATGGGCAACCGTGCGCGGCGCGCCAGAGCGGAAACCATCCTGAACAGCTCGGGGGCGCTTTGCGCGTCCACTTCCCGGGCTTTGTACATTTTCAGGACGATTTTGTCACTATACCAGTAACTGACGAAATTGAGCAAAAGGGAAAAGCCAAACATCATGATCATGCCGCTTTGCCCGCCAAAGGCGCGTCCTGCCAGCATCAAAAGTATCATCATCAACGAAAGCAAAACGGCTGTTTTGAAATTGTTCATTTTTATAGCCCTCCAACAGAATGTTTTCTGCCTTTGCCTATAATTATAGCATAAATATTTTGTAGATATTATGCATAATATCAAATTTCAACCCGGTCAGGGGCAAACGCCCGGCGCACATTCAGGACAAGGCAAACGGGTCGTTTTCCTTGTCGGCGTTCCAAACATACTCAATGCGCCCCGCTATATCGCCGGCCAGTTCCCCGCCGTGCATTTGCGCTATAAAGCCCAGCGCCATATCCATGCCGGCGGATATGCCGGAAGCCGTATAGATACGCCCGTCAACCGTCCAGCGCGCGCGCCTTTGCCAGTTGACCCGCGCGTTTTGCGCGCAAACCCAGTCAAAGGCTTTTTTGTTCGAGGTGGCTTTTTTCCCGTCAAGCAGGCCGGTCTTTGCTAAAAGCGCCGAACCTGTGCATACGGTCAGGACATATTCGGCCGCGCGCGCAAGACAAGACAGCGCCTCTATGAAAGCTTCGTCGCGCACCAAGTTCCGCGTGCCCATGCCGCCGGGTATGAGCAAAATGCCCCCGCCGTTGATTTCTTTTAGCGGCCTGGTCAACGCCTTTAAATTTTGGCTGCTGGTTACCGCGCCGCCTTTTGGCGAAAAATAGCCCAAATTATACATCTCCGGCAATTTGCCGATTATTTCGGCCGGGCCGAAGGCATCGAGCGTTTCAAACTGTTCAAACAAAACAATGTTAAAATCGCGCATGTTTCAGCATCCCTTTTCTTTCGCCCATGTTTCGCCTTGCCCTGCGGCGGCTTTTAACGCGACACGAGCGAGGAGACGAAAACAAACTCCACCCCTATGGCTTCCAGTTCGTTCAGCGTTTCCGACAAAGCGATGGCGGTTTGGGGTCGGGCATGGCAAATGGCAATGTAGGATCCTTCTTTCAGGGCCTGTTCCCCGGCTTGGCGCAGACGGCCTTTAATGTAACCGACGTCTGCTTCGCCGTCCATGAACGCCCGGTTGATCGCAGTTCTTACGCCCATCTGCCCGGCGACCTTGTAGGCGAGGGTTTTAGGTTGGGTGAAACTATCGACAAAAAACAAACGTTTTTCTTTTATGACCGACAAGACTGCCCTCATGATCCGTTCGTCGGCCGTCGCCCGCGAGCCTTGGTGGTTGTTGACGCCCACTATGCCCGGCAATTGCTCTATGGCTTTTCGCGTTATTTGTTTTGCTTCGTCATCGGACATGTTTACGGCTATGGTTATTTTCTCTGACTGCTGGCTGCGGTCAAGCGGTTCCATCGGCAGATGCAGCAAGGCCTCTTTGCCGCTTTTTTTAATTATGGCGAGCGCTTCGGCGGAAAAATTACGGTAGGGTATGACGGCAAAAGACAGTTTCTGTTTCAGGCCGGTTATCTTGCGGACAATGTCGGCATCATAACCGCAGTCGTCGACTATAACGGCAAGCCTGCCGTGGCCGGCCTTTTTCGCTTTGGCCGGCGGCGCGAAGTAAATCCTGTCAACAATGAGTTCGGATATATCGCCGTCATCGGTGATGAGGGCGATATCAATCCTTTCGACGTTCTGGCCTTCCCATTTGTCTTGCTCCTGCCTCGCAACCGCGCCGCTTTTGCTTTTGAGCCGTTTGTTTAAATCATCTTTTATTTCTTCGATGCTGGCGGAAGCGTCAATGGTTACCAATTGCGAACGCTCCAGCCAGTCAATCTTCGTGTTTTGTTTGCCGCCGGCGCTTTTCTCAAGATGCTTGGTTTCTTTTACCTGCGCTTTATTTGCCTTTAGCACGCCATTTACCTCGGCTTGCAAGGCCAGCGACGGTTCTTTATAATCCAGGCCGCGTCCGCGCGTCTGCGCATCGCGGCCGTCCGTTGCCGGCGGTGCCGTGGGCGCGGGTCCCGTCTTGAAATAATAATAAGCCCCCACGGCTGCGGCGCAGGCGATCAGAAACATGGACAAAAGCCGCGCGATCCTGATTTTCCTTTTTTTCATCTGATTTTTCAGCCTTTCCGCCGCCACAACTGCCGTCCGCCGCCGCTAAATAAAACGGCCGTCAAGCCCGCGGGTGCGTCCGGTCATATATGTCGCGCAAATGTTTTTTGGTCAGGTGGGTGTAGATCTGGGTTGTCGAAATGTCCGCGTGTCCAAGCATTTCCTGCACAACCCTTAAATCGGCGCCGTTTTCCAAAAGGTGAGTGGCAAAAGAATGGCGCAGGGTATGGGGGGTGATTGCTTTTGTTATGCCGGCGCGCTTGGCGTGTTTTTTCAGGATAAACCAAAGCCCCTGCCGGGTCAGCCGCTGGCCGTCAGCGTTCAAAAAAAGCGCCGCATCGTTTTTGCCCTTGGCGAGAAGCGGACGGGCGTTTTCCAAATAATCGCGCAAACAGGCGCGCGCCGCGTTTCCTATGGGAACAAGGCGCTCTTTCGCCCTTTTGCCAAAGCAGATTATATAATTGGCGTCCGGGTTGATGTTTTCATAATTTATCCCTGTCAGTTCGGAAACTCTCATGCCTGTCGCGTAAAGCGTCTCCAACATGGCGCGATCGCGTATCCCTTCGGCGCTCGTCGCTTCCGGCTGACGCAAAAGCGCGTCAATTTCTGCGGCGGAGAGCACTTTGGGCAGATGCAGGGAGTTGCGCGAGGATGATATTGTCTCCGCCGGGTTGGCGCCGATCAGCTTCTCTTCCCGCAAAAAGGAGAAAAAAGACTTTAAAGCCGCTACCCGGCGGGTTACGGTAGCGGAAGACAAAGCGTTTTTGCGCTCTTGCTGCAAAAACGCTTTGATAAGATCGTGCGTAACCTCTTTAACGGAGTTTACGGCATGCTCGCCGGCAAAAAGCATAAACTTTCTTATGTCGGAAGCATAAGCCGCAATCGTGTTTGCGGAAAACCCTTCTTCCACTGCCAAATACTGCAAAAAAACTTTTAACGACTTTTCCAAATTTCCCGCCCCGTTACGCTGTTATTCCTGCCGTTCCCCCGGCACTTTGCAGCAATGCGCCTTTTCCGGCGACATTATTTGCATGGCCTGCAAAGGCGTGACGGTCGATATAGCGTGTTTGTAAATAAGTTGCTGCCTGCCGTCATTTTCCAAAATGACCGTAAAATTGTCGAAGCCCCTTACCAAACCTTTAAGCTGAAAACCGTTGACAAGATAAACAATCACCACGACATTTTCTTTTCTTACTTGGTTGAGAAAGCTGTCCTGCAAGTTGATGCTTTTGCTTGTTGCAACCATATCTATCCCTCCAATTTGAACGCTGGACTGATCCGCCCCAAGCATCCCCGGTTTTGGGGCAACTGGGTACAAAGGGCGGCTAAGTCCCCGGCATGGCCGCTCAACGAAAAGTTGAACCTGTCCGCTATAATGAAGCCGCGTCCGACCGGTTGCCGCAGAAAATTTGCGGCGGGACTTTGCGCCCATAAATAAAGAGAGGAATTGCCGCTGATCTTTATCGATTGTAATTTATTTTACCTTAGTTTCGCTCATTCCACAAGTTTTCGCGGATAATATTCGCAAGCCTTTTGACGCTTGGGCCTTCTTCCACTTTCAGCCATTTTATATAAGGCATTTTTCTGTACCAGGTAAACTGGCGTTTGGCGAAGCGCCTGGTATTTCTGGCGACAAGCCGCATACATTCGGGCAGCGTGCAAGCGCCGTCCATATATTCAATTACTTCTTTGTAGCCGATGCCGCGCATGGCCGGCGCCCGCTTGTCCACGCCCGCGCCCATTAGGCCTCGCACTTCTTCGATCAGCCCGGCGTCAAACATGTTCTTTACCCGTTGATTTATTTTCTCATATAAAAAATCCCTGTCCGCGTAAAGCCCGAATACCCGCGCGTCATAAACCAATTCCCGCTGTTTTTCGCGCGATATTCCTTGGCCAAGCGTAGCGGCTTCTATCGCCCTTATAACCCGCCGCCGGTTGTTGGGATGTATGCCGGAGGCGGCTTTGGCCGACAAAGCGCGCAAGCGGGCAAACAGCGCCGCGTCGCCGAATTCGTCCGCGAAAGCTTCCAGTTGCGCGCGCAATGCCGGATCCGCTTCCGGCGCCGAAAAATCATATCCTTCGAGCAGCGAACGGATATAAAGGCCTGTCCCGCCCACCAGCAGCGGAAGCATCCCCTTGCCGTTGAGTTCTGCTATAAGGCGCGCGGCCTCTTTTTGAAACAGCGCCGCGCTGAAAATTTCACACGGCCGAAGAATATCGACAAGGTGGTGCCGCACCCGCTTTAATTCGTCCGCTGCCGGTTTGGCCGTGCCGATGTCCATTCCCCGGTAGACCAGCATGGAGTCGCCTGAGATTATTTGCGTACCCAGCTCTTGCGCGAGGGAAATTCCGAGTTTGCTCTTGCCGGTGGCGGTCGGGCCGAGAATGACGATCAATTTGTCCTTCACCCGCCAGCCTCCAGCACTGCGTATTTTAGTTTGCTGTAGCGGCCATCGCCGGTAAGGCGCGCCAAAAGCCAAGGAAAATGCTTCCCGGGTTCAATGGTTTTTATTACTACCTTGCCGGCGGCGACTCTTTGCGCTTCGGCCAGCAGCGCGCCGTCCAGTTTCAGGGCATGGGCTACCGGCCGCAGCGGTTCCATGTTGTGTGATTTTTCCAAAATGCGCTCAAACATCGGATCAAAATAAACTATATCGAAAGAGTTGTCCGCCGCTTTTTTGAGATAAGCCAGGGCATCGGAAAACACTACCCGTATCCGGCGCATGGCCGCGGTCAGTTCTTCGTTGTCGGCCCGGTAATTTGACAGCCCTTCCCTTATCACAAAAGCCACGGGTTTAACCGCCTCAACTCCTACCACGAGCCCTTCGCGCCCAACCGCCCAAGAAGCGACGCAGGCATCGGCGGCCAGCCCCAGCGTACAATCCAATACGCTCATGCCCCTTTTTAGACCCATGGCCCTGACCATCCTGTCGCCGGCGCCCGCGCAAAGATTCCCTATGCGCCGCACGCTCATGCCCGGATGAAAAAACAGCCGGCCGCCGGCCGAATAAAGCTCCGGCCCTTTGGCGGTAGCGACTAAGGCGCCATCAAAGCCGCCGCGCGTTATAAATTCGTCAAGCGTCCCTTTGTCCCGCCCGATAAACGGCAGGCCCAGTTCTTCGCTCCATGCCCGCGCTTTGCCCGTTAAGCCGGGCGCGCCGTTTTTGCCTACGGTAACCGCGAAATTCATCTAAGTCCTTTTGAACATCCGGCCAAGCTCCTGTTCGGAATATTTAATTATGACCGGACGCCCGTGCGGGCAAGTAAAAGGATGCCGGGTGTCCATCAGTTGGGCGATGAGTTCGCGCATCTGCCTTATGTTAAGAGTTTGCCCGCCTTTGATCGCCGCCCGGCAGGAGGCCAAGGACACCAGGCGGCTGCGCATCTCACCCGGATCGGGGGTTTTCATTCCGGCAATAAAAACCAGCGACTGCCTGACAAAGCTTTCCAACTCATCAGCCGACAGATCGGCCGGCACGGCAGTCAGTTTGAGCGCGTCAGGCCCGGCGGCTTCCAAATCAAAGCCCAGGGACTTGAAGGTTTGGCTATGGGCAAGCGCCAGATCGGCTTCGTCTGCAGGCAACTGTATATATACGGGCAAAAGCAGCTCCTGCACCGGCATATCGCCTTTGTTTGCGGTCAGCCGGTCAAAAACGATCCGTTCATGGGCGGCGTGCTGATCTATGATATAAAGGCCGTCTGCGGATTGCGCCACTATGTACGTGCGCGCGATTTGACCTAGCGGCCAGATCGAATGAGTTTCGTCGGAATCCGCTTTCCGTTCCGGCGCGGCACTGCTTGGCGGCAATTCTTTTTCGGCGAGCAGCGCCGCGCGCTCGGCAAAGAAATCACGTACCGCCTGTTTGCCGTAAACCGTAACTTCTTCCCTGACGGTAAAAGGCGACTGTTTCCATATATCCATCTGGTAGGACGAAGGCGCGGCGCGCTTTGTTTCCTGCTTTGCCGGCCGCGCCAAAGCGCCGCTTTCCGTCCGCGCCTCGATGGGGGCTGTTCCGTCCCGAAGCGGCCGCGCCAAAGCGTCGGAAAACGCCCGGTACACCGCACGGTACACGCCCTGCTCGTCGCTGAACTTTATCTCGCTTTTTTGCGGATGTACGTTAACGTCTGTCTGCTCCATGTCAAGTTCCAGCACCACGACCGCGAAAGGATAGCCGTTTTTGGGCAGTTGCGATTGATAGGCGTGGTCAAGCGCGCGGGCAATGAACCGGCTGGTTATGACGCGCCCGTTCGCGATCATGGTCTGCCACTGGCGGGAGCTTTTGAGCAGGGAAGGATTTCCGGCATACCCGGTGATTTTAAACCCGTCTTTTTCGTAATTTACCGGCAGCAGTTCTTCCCTGGTTTTCGCGCCAAAGATGCTTTCTATGGCGTCGGCCAGTTCTCCGCCGCCCGGGGTAGCTAAAACCTGCCTGCCGCCGCTGACCAGGGAAAAGCGGACATCGGGCCTCGACAAGGCGAGCTTTTCCACAACTTCGCTTACGTAGCGGCTTTCCGTGCTTTCGGTGCGCAAAAATTTGCGCCGGGCGGGAATGTTAAAGAATAGGTCTTCGACGATCACGCTTGTGCCGACTCCGGCGCCGGTTTTTGTTACATCGAGGCCTTCCCCGCCCACGAGCGTAACTTTAACGGCAAACTCGGCATCCGGCGGACGGGTCAGCAGGGAGAACCTTGATACGGACGCGATGCTGGGCAAAGCCTCGCCGCGAAACCCCATTGTCTTAATGGACATAAGGTCGCTTTCCGTCTTGATTTTGCTGGTGGCGTGGCGCAATACGGACAGACGGGCATCGCCTTCCGACATGCCTACGCCGTCATCGGTAACGCGGATGTATTTTACGCCGCCGCCGGCGATTTCAATTTCGATCGCGCGCGCTCCGGCGTCCAAAGAATTTTCGATCAGTTCTTTAACGGCCGAAGCCGGTTTTTCCACCACTTCGCCGGCGGCGATTTTATTGGCCGTGTTGGCGTCAAGCAATATTATCCTGTTGTCCATCAGGGAATACCCGCTTCCTTTTTCGCTTCCTTTTGCAGGTCATACAGTTTGTTCATAGCTTCAATCGGCGTCATGGCGGCTACGTCGAGTTCCAGGAGTTCCCTGTTGAGCGCGCCGGCGAAGAGCGTTTCCTGCCGGGGGGAAGTTTCCTTCTTTTGCGTTTCGCCGGTGGGCGTCTCGCCCGAATATTCATTGAGCAGGCGCTGCGCTCTTGCCAAAAGACTTTTAGGCAGGCCGGCCAATTGCGCCACGTGTATGCCGTAACTTTTGTCCGCCCCTCCGGGCACGATGCGCCGCAGAAAAACTACCTCGCCCCCCTTTTCTTTGACCGCGACCGAACAATTGCGCAATCCGTCAAGCTGGCTCTCCAGCTGCATGAGTTCGTGGTAATGGGTGGCGAAAAGCGTTTTGGCGCCTATTTTGGAGTTTATATATTCAATGACCGCCTGCGCTATGCTCATGCCGTCATAAGTGCTGGTACCGCGCCCCACTTCGTCAAGGATGATCAGGCTGCGTTCGGTCGCGCGGTTTAAAATCTGCGCGACTTCGGTCATTTCCAGCATGAAGGTGCTTTGCCCGCTGGCCAGGTCGTCGCTGGCGCCTACGCGGGTAAATATGCGGTCGACCGGACAAATGCAAGCCTGCCTGGCCGGGATGAAACATCCGATCTGCGCCATCAGCGTAAGCAAGGCGATCTGGCGCATATAAGTTGACTTGCCGGCCATGTTGGGACCGGTTATTATCAACATGCGGCGATCGCCCATGTTGAGGGACACGTCGTTTGGCACAAACAGTTCTTGCCGCAACAGCCGCTCTACCACCGGATGCCGTCCGTCCTTGATTGTTATTTCCTGGCGGCTGTTTAATTCCGGGCGTATATATTTATATTTGTCCGCAGCGGTGGCCAGCGACAGAAAAACGTCTACGGACGCCAGAGCCCTGGCGGTATTTTGCAGCTCCGCCGTGTGTTCCCGCACTTTTTCGCGCAGACAGTTGAAAATATAGTATTCCAACTGCTCGATACGTTCCTGCGCGCCGAGGATTCTGTTTTCAAACTCTTTAAGTTCAGGCACGATATATCTTTCCGCATTGGCCAGCGTCTGTTTGCGGACGAAATTGTCAGGTACGGCGCCGAGGTTTGAGCGGGTAATTTCAATATAATACCCGAATACCTTGTTATAGCCTACTTTAAGATTTTTAATGCCGGTAAGGGCGCGCTGCTTCGCCTCAAAATCGTTCATCCATTCCCGGCTGTCGCGGGAGGTGCGCCGCAGGGCATCCAATTCCAGGTCATACCCCTCCCGGATCATGCCGCCTTCGCGCACGGAAAAAGGCGGATCGTCAACCAAG
Source organism: Acidaminococcales bacterium (assembly GCA_031290885.1). Classification (NCBI taxonomy): domain Bacteria; kingdom Bacillati; phylum Bacillota; class Negativicutes; order Acidaminococcales; species Acidaminococcales bacterium. The sequence continues at coordinate 21,608 of JAISLQ010000063.1, read as the reverse complement.
GCGTTGAATAAGAGAGTGCGCAAGGAAGAGTGCAGTTCCAAAGAATCGCCAAGCTCATGCAATTTGCCGCCTTGCGCATTTTTAAGGGCGAGCCTTATATCGGGCAGCGCCGCCAATGAGGCGGACAGCGCCGCCAAGTCGCGGGCGTTGGCGTTGCCGACCTCTATCCGCGAAAGTATGCGTTCCATGTCGCTGATCATAGCCAATTGCGTTTTCAGCAGTTCCCGCAAATGAAATTCCCCCAGCAGTTCGGCAATCACTTGCTGGCGTGCTATTATCGCGGCCGGATTCAGAAGCGGCGCCTCTATCCAGCGTTTAAGCTGGCGCCCGCCCATGGCGGTCTGCGTAAAATCAATAATATCCAGCAGAGTGCCCTTGCGCGAGCCGTCGCGCAAGTTTCGCAGAAGCTCGAGATTGCGCGCGGCGGCGGCGTCAAGCAGCATGGCCGTTTCATAATTTAATTCGCTCAAATTGCCAATATGCGACAAATCGGACTTTAAAAGCGTATAAAGATAAGACAGCAGACAGCCGACGGCCGTCTTTGCCTCTGCGGGCAATTTGTGCCCGGGGAAGTGCTTGAAAGTCAACGCCTCCGCGCCATCCAAATCCTCCGGGCAATAAAGGCTGAATGAGCACCCCGGCAGTTTTTGCCGGCAAAAACTTTCCAAATCCGACCAGTTCTCGACCTTTCCCACAGTTACCATTTCCGCCGGCGCTATTTGAAAAATAAGATCCAGTGCCTTTTCCCTGCGGGCGACGCCCCGGCAGGCCGCCCACAGACATTCGCCGGTGGATACGTCCGCAGCGGCAAAAGCTAAACAGCCGGCTTCTTCATAGAGCAAGGCAAGATATTGATTGGTTTTCTCATCCAGCAGTTGGTCGTTCATCGCCGTGCCCGGCGTAATTATTTTTATTACCTCGCGTTTTACCAGTCCTTTGGCGTCTCTGGGGTCTTCCACCTGTTCGCAGATAGCTATCTTGTAACCTTTTTTGATAAGCTTGGCGATATAGCCGTCGGCGGAATGATACGGCACGCCGCACATGGGGATGCGCTCATCGGCGCCGCCGTCGCGCGAAGTGAGCGTAATGTCAAGCTCGCGCGACGCCAGATGGGCGTCGTCAAAAAACATCTCATAAAAATCGCCTAAACGGAAAAAAAGTATTTCGCCCGGATGTCGGCTTTTAATTTCCTGGTATTGAATTATCATGGGAGTATAGTTTTGATTGTCCATCCTCAAGCCTCTCTGTCGATCAAAATCATCGCTTGGCGATCGTCCCTTTCAGCAGCCAGGTCTGACCGGAAGTTATTTTTACCGGCACTGTTTCGCCAGCCGCGATAGAACGGCCGTCCCGGGGAAATATGACTATCTTGTTGGCGCGCGTGCGCCCCGACAGATTGCTTTCGTTTGTCGCGCTTGCGCCTTCCACCATTACCGTTTGCACGCTTCCTGCCAATTTGCCGTTAATGTCAAGGCTTATCTTGTTTTGCAACTCCATGAGGGCTTTCAGGCGGGCTTTTTTGACCGGTTCCGGCACCTGTCCGTCCATGCCGGCGGCCGGCGTTCCGGAACGCGGCGAATAGATAAAGGTATAGGCCGCGTCATAACGCGCGCTTTCCACCAAAGATAAAGTATCGGCGAAATCTTCTTCCGTCTCGCCGGGAAATCCCACAATAATATCGGTGGTAACGCTCGCGGCGGGGACATGGCGGCGCACCGACTCGATAAGGCGCAAATAACCGTCCCGGCTGTAGCCCCTGTTCATGGCTTTCAGGACACGATCGCCGCCCGCCTGTACCGGCAAATGGAAATGCTCACAGATGCGCTCTCCGGCAGCCACCGCCTTTATGACATCTTCGCCCATATCGCGCGGATGGCTTGTCATAAAACGTATCCGTTCCACGCCGGGCGTTTGGTCAACCGCGCTGAGCAGACCGGCAAAGTTTGTGCCGCCGCTGGCGTAAGAATTGACGTTCTGGCCTAAAAGCACGATCTCTTTGTACCGTCCGGCGACGGACGCCACCTCGTCCATGACCGCCTGAAACGGCCGGGAGCGTTCGCGGCCGCGGACATAGGGGACTATGCAATAAGAGCAGTAATTGTTGCAGCCATGCGTCACGGGTATCCAGGCGGAAAAGGCGCTTTTGCGCAATATGCCGCCGGAAAAATCTTCCCTGTCCGCTTTCTCATCGACAAAAGCCTGTCGCCGGCGCGTTTGCAGAAATTCCTGCAGTATGCCGGTAAAACTGCTTATATAAAAAGTGCCCAAAACCAGGTCGATCTGTTTGAATTCGGAAAGGAGCGCTTCCCCTCCTTTTTGCGCCATACAGCCGGCGATGGCGAGCACTGCGTCCGGATGCTCTTTTTTGAAAAATTTGAACTCGCCGATTTTGCCGCGGATCTTCTGTTCCGCGCCCTCACGGACGCAACAGGTATTTAAAATGACAACGGCGGCCTTCTTATAGTCGGCCGTCTCCTCGTAACCGAGGCTTTCAAGCTGCCCGGCGTAATGCTCCGAATCGCTTTGGTTCATTTGGCAGCCGTAATTTATGACGTGAAACCCAGGCAATTACCGCTCACCTCTTAATAATGCGCCCCGGTTGAAACACAGGCAAGATTTGCGGGCTGATTTGCCGCGCCGCGAGGCGTAAAACGCCGGTGGACACGTTCGTAATTTGCGGCAAGGCCGTCTCAACTTGGCCGCATAGCGCCTTCGCAAAATCCAACAAAACAGTTTGCGCAAAACTCATGGCCGTGCCCCTTTACACCCTGCGCGCGCCCCTTTGTCATGGCTCGTCGGAGCCAAACCAGACATCGCCGGCATCCACTTGGTTTTGGAATATGGCTTCTTTTATATTGTCGATGCAATTGCCCGGATTGCCGCATATTTCAGTGCCCCAAAACCTTACGACCGTCCAACCCATGCCGCGCAGCAACCTATTAGTTTCATTGTCGCGGGTTATATTGCGCTCAATTTTTTTGAACCAATATTCCCGGTTGCTTTTGATTCTTGGCTTTTTAGTTTTCCAATCTTTACCATGCCAAAAATCACCATCACAAAATATCGCTATTTGATATTTTGTGATGGCTATGTCCGGCGTCCCGGGAAGTTTCGCATAGTTTTTTCTGTATTTTATGCCGGAGCGCCAGAGAGCTTTGCGCAAAGAGAGCTCAATGGAGGTATTTTTGCTTTTTATCCGGCTCATAATATAATGGCGCTTGCTATCGGCGGGCGGCGGTGATTTTCCCATATTTTCGCTTCCCTCGGGCGGCCGTTGGAAAAATTTGATTTTGCCGCCTTGACTTCAATAACTACTCATAGTATATTTTAGAACAGTATACCACAAGTAATAGCGTCCTTCAACGCAAAATGCCTGAATCACCGGGAAATAGCACCTACCCGAGAAATTTCAGCCCGGCGTAAGGCTCGTCTTTTACTTTCGCGGCCAAAGCCGCGCGCACGAAATCTATATGCTCCTTCAAATCAACGCCCAGATCGGCGGCGCTTTCCGCCAAAAGTTCCCGGCTCACCGCCCTGGCGAAGGCTTTGTCCTTCATTTTTTTCACAACCGACTTGACTTCCAGCGCGTCGAGGCTTTTGTCGGGGCGAACCAAAGCGCAGGCCAGCACAAAACCGGTCATCTCATCGCAAGCTAAAAGCGCCTTTTGCAAAAGTGATCTTTCTTTTTCCCATTCCCGATCATGCGATATGACGTCAATGACAAATTGTTCGGCAAAACCCTCCGACAGAAGTATTTCACGCGAATGTTTGAGGTGTTCGTTCGGATATTTTTCAAAATCAATATCGTGCAAAAGACCCACCGCTCCCCAATAATCAGGATCGGCGCCGAATTTTTCAGCATAGGCGCGCAAAGCTATTTCCACCGCCGCCCCATGCCTTAAAAGCTGTTCGGAATGTACGTGTTTTAAAAGGACAGCGTATATTTTTTCCCTTTGCAAATAAATCCCCCCGCCCATTTTTCTGCGCTACCTAATACTATATCACCATACTGGGTTTTCAACTATCGGGAAAATAGGGCAAAATACGCTATTTTTAATTGCCAAGCAAGTTTTGTGCCGGAAATCTTCCGTTTTTGCCCCAATATTCCTTTTGCCCTTGCCGCGCCACATAATTTAATATAATGTGTAGCAAGCGATGCCTAGGGAACGTAAACAACTGCCAATATTTGGGAGGTGCTACTTGATGAGGAAAAATCTTTTAATGCTAACGGCTGCCGTGGCGCTGCTGGCCGCTTTATGCGCCGGCTGCGGTTCTTCGCCGGCGGCGCCGGCCGGTAAGCCGCCCGAAATTCCGCCTAAAATCATCATAGGGCTTGACGACAATTTCCCGCCGATGGGTTTTCGCGACAAAGATGGCAAACTTACGGGCTTTGACATTGAAATGGCGCAGGAAGCCGCCAAACGCCTAAAAACGGCGGTTGAATTCAAGCCTATTGACTGGAACAGCAAAGAAGCCGAACTGACCAGCAAGCGCGTGGACATGCTGTGGAACGGATTGACCATAACAGAAAAACGCAAAGAAAACATCCTGTTTTCCAAACCTTATATGGAAAACAGGCAAATAATCGTTGTCAAAGACAAATCGCCCATCAAAGACAAAGCCGGCCTGAAAGGTAAAACCATCGGCACCCAGGACGGCAGCACCAGCGTTGACGCCGTCGAGAAAGAACCCGCCGTGCTGAAATCTTTTAAAGAGTTCAAAAAATACGGCGATTTTATTGCGGCCTTGATGGATCTTGACCTTGGGCGCCTGGACGCCGTTGTCATTGACGAAATTGTCGGGCGCTATTACACCGCTATGAAGCCCGGGCAGTACCGGGTTTTAGCCGACAATTTCGGTACGGAAGAATACGGCGTGGGATTGCGCAAAAGCGAGGGGGCGTTGCTCGCGGCGCTGCAAAAAGTGTTGGATGAAATGAAAAAGGACGGCACGTCCGCGAAAATCTCCACAAAATGGTTTGGCTCGGACATCTTGAAATGAAAAGCTTTAAAATTTTGACCCAAAATGCGCTTTGACTATCTTATCGGCATAATGCCGCCCTTGCTGGAAGGCTTTGGCGTAACGTTAAAAATGTTCTTCGCGACGCTTGTCCTGTCTTTGCCGCTGGGTCTTTTTCTCGCGCTTGCCCGTCTGTCTCCCTGGCGGGTTTTGCGTACGCTGATAGGGGTTTATGTTTGGCTGCTGCGCGGCACGCCGCTCATGCTGCAACTTTTGTTTTTTTATTTCGCGTTGCCGGGCTTTGGCATCACGCTGGCGGATTTTCCTGCGGCGCTGGCGGCTTTCGCGCTCAACTACGCCGCTTATTTCGCGGAAATATTTCGCGCCGGCATACAGGCGATAGACCGCGGGCAGTATGAGGCGGCTAAAACACTCGGCATGACCTACGCGCAAACAATGCGCCATATCGTCCTGCCGCAGGTAATACGGCATATCCTGCCGCCGGCCGGCAATGAAATAATAACTTTGGTCAAAGACACCTCGCTTATTTACGTTCTGGCCATGGGCGATCTCATGCGCGTTACCCGCAGCATTGTGCAAAGGGACTTCAATACCGCCCCTTTCGGCGTAGCCGCCGCCTTTTACCTCGGCATGACCCTTATCCTGACTTGGATATTCAAAGGTCTGGAAAAACATTACTCGGCCTATGAAAAATAATCGTAAAAAACAGGCGGCAAAGCAGTCATGGACATAATAAACGCGGTCGATATCCGCAAAAGCTTTCATGAAACTATGGCGCTTAAGGGAGTATCGCTTCGCGTCCGGCAAGGTGAAGTAATCGCCATTATCGGCGCCAGCGGTTCCGGCAAAAGCACTTTTTTGCGTTGCCTTAACCGTCTGGAAAACATTGACAGCGGTGAAATAAACATCGCGGGCGAGACGCTGGCCGCCACGGGGGCGGACGGCAGGGCAAGATACGCGCGGGATGCGGATGCGCGCCGCCTGTGCGCCAAGATGGGCATGGTATTTCAGCATTTTAATCTTTTTCCGCATTTTACCGTGCTGGAAAACATAATTAAGCCGCCCATGCTGGTGAAAAAAATTGCTGCGGAAAGCATAATGCCGGAAGCGGAAAAACTCTTGCGCAAGGTTGGGCTGACAGACAAAAAAGACAGCTACCCCAGCCGGCTTTCCGGTGGGCAGAAACAAAGGGTCGCTATCGCCCGGGCTCTTGCCATGCAGCCTGACATCATGCTGTTTGACGAGCCTACTTCCGCGCTTGATCCGGAACTGACCGGCGAGGTATTGAAAACCATGCGCCATCTGGCGGAGGAGAACATGACCATGCTGATAGTTACCCATGAAATGGGCTTTGCGCGGGAAGTCGCGGATAGGGTAGTGTATATGGACGATGGATTGACAATCGAAGAAGGCGCGCCGGAGGACATATTCACTTGTCCGCGCGAAAGCCGCACACAGGCTTTTTTGCAAACGATAATACACGCGTAGCGGACGCCGGGACGCAAACCGCCCGCCGGCATATAGGCATATCCCTTATACATCCTTTGCCGCCGTATTGTTTCCCGGCAACCTCAAAACGTTTCACTTTCGGCTTGGCGGACAAACAAGCGCGGATATTTTACTCAAAGTAAAAAACATCCGCGCTTGTATTATGTATTGGCGTTTAAGTCAGCCGCCGCAGCCGTCAAAGCGCCGACGCGCCGATGGAATTGCCGGCGATCGCCGTAATCGTCAAAGGCAAAACGGGGGACTGTTCCAATATCCGGGCAAGGCTTTGTGGGCTGCCGCTGTAATTTATATCAATGATCGCCACGCCGTTGTTATACTCTCTGATATAAATTTCCTTAACGCCGCTCGTCTTTTTAAGTTCGGACTCCAGCATGGAAAGGCGGGAAAAGTTATGGGCGTTCGTAATGGTTATTTGCAATCCTTTGTCTAAGGTTCCGGCGTACGGCAGCAGTTTGTCTACCATATACTCGCCGAGCAATTTGCCCGCATTTTGCAGGGCCGCCTTCGCGGCCGCGCCCGGACTGATGTCCGCGCCGCCGGCGTGCAATCCTTTGGCGGCGATAATTTCGCCGGTGTCGGCTTTGAGCAGTTTGGCTTCTATGCGGGCGCGGCAGGAAAACATGCCGCTGCCGGCGATATTGCCTACGTATTCGCTGAACGCCTCGCCAACGATTAAGTAATCAACGCCATATCCCGCCGCGATCGCGCGCGCGCCGGCTCTGTCGCCGCCAAGCGCGGCTCTGGCCGCCTTGCCGCTTTTTACGGCTTCCACATGGCCAACGTCCACAATGCGGGTAAAGCCCGCCTCGATCAAAGCGTTGACCACTTCGGTCTCTCCCGCCGGATCCGGGAAGCGGGCGCCGATATGGTACTCGGGTATGGTAACGGCAATACGGGGGTCGCGCAGCAAATGCTTGATCAAATTTAGTTTCTCCAACTCCCGCATCAGCGCGGAATCAGGAGCGGTATCAATATTGGCCCTGACGGAAACAACATGGCGGCCGTTGGCATCCACCCGCTCGGAGATTACGGAAAACCCGTTGACAAAACCTTTGGAATTGGCGTAAATTTGATCGCTGACCAGCACTTGCTCCCGCACTAATGTTTCCGAAGAAACAAATGTGCCGACGGTCTGCTCGATGGCGCTGCGCAAGGCATCGCTTACGGCGGCGTCGCGCGTGTCGCCGCTTCCTTGCGCGATCACTTCTTTGGCGTCCGCCGGCAAAGCCGGCGAGGCCAAAGACAGAAACAAAAGCAACAAAAAAACCGATATTTTTGTAGCCATGCCAATTTACGCTCCTTGCTCAGGGTGCTTTTTTCCTTACCTTGTCGCCCGGCCGCACCAAGTCTTTGTCCTCGCCGGAAAGGATGCCGATGGAGGTGGCGGCGTCAACTTCCGTGATTTTGATGTTGGCCAGTTCCAACCTTTTTACGCCGACCACCGCGCCGGTTGCTGGATGTCGGATGACCTCGCCCGCGCGATAGACGACAAAAGCCTGCCCCTTGGCTATCCCATGTGCGCGGCCAAGATCGATCATCGCGTTGCGCCCGTCAAGCGCCACCACGTAGCCCTCCAGCGGATTGATGTCATAAAGGGCCGACACTATTTTTTCGACCGCCCGCCGGGCGGCTTCCGCGAAAATAAATTTGGCGTCCGGCAGACTAAGGTTGTACCTGTTGGAATATTTTTCTAAAAGTTTGCTCGCGTTTTTTCGCCCATCCGCTTTTTCCGCAAATATTATCTCGCCGGTGGCGACGTCAATCATGCGTACCGCAATGGAAACTTTCGCGCCGGTATTTAAAAAAATGGAATCGTCGATTCCGGCGTATATTATGTTGCCGATTACCAGGTAGTCGACCCCCAGTATTTTCCCGATCCTAACCGCTGTCTGCGGGTCAATGATTCCCGTGGCGCCAAGGCGCTGTTCTTTAAGGACGGCATCTAAATTGCTGCGGTCTATGATTTCATAAGTTTTGGTCTGGAACAGCCCTGCGTTAAGATGATCGTCCAAGCCATTGCCGAAAAAAGAATCATGCATCTGCGACTCGTTCTTAAACGGAAGGACGGCGATGCGTTTTTTCGCCGCCGCAAGCGGGCAGGGGAGGACAGCCAGCGCGCAAACAGCCACGACTACAATCAGCGCGGCGCTATGGATAATATTTACGATACGCTTTTTCAATGTAATTCACCGGCTCTCTGTTTACGAAATAAACACAACGGCTAAATTGTCCAGAAAATGAGTCTTTGTATTCTCCGCCAATATATAGTTGGCGTCGGCTTCCGAAATGACCGGGTTGCCGCCGTGGCCGTCAAGCGCGATGGCTTTTACGATCAGCGGATTGTCGCCGGACCTTCTGAAATTTTTGCCGCTTTTTTCATAGTCCGCCATGCCAAGGCTGATCACCTTCTGGTAATCGAGATTGTCGTAGCCGTATATCGGCCGCCTGTGTTCATCATAAATGATCGGCGACATGACCGGCGACAATTCAAGTCCCTGGCAATCGACAACCAGCCCGGTATAGCCGCCTTTCGCCGGCTTGCCAATGGCAGGCGGCGGGGACGGCTCGCTTGCCGTCGGCGGCAGGAAGGGCTTAACGGTTGCCGGCGGCTGAAGTACCGCGCTGGCCAGGCTGTTCTTGCCATAAATGGGCATTTTCAGCACGACCAGGTAATTGCCGTGGCCGTCAGGTTTCTCCGCGATGACTACAGCTTCTTTTATGACTGCGGACATCTTTGTTTTGACAACATCGTTTTCCACTATGGAATTTTTCACAGTAGTTTCTGAGGTAACGCGTACGCTCTCGACATATTCGCCCAGATTTCGGTAAGCGTCCACGATAGCCGCCCTGCGCGCCATCGCTCTCGCCTGGCCGGGATTGTCAATCGCGGGAAAGACGCCAATCCCTTCGGCGGTGATGCTTGCATCGCTCCAGTCAATGCTGGCCGCGAAAACCGCCGCGTGAGACAGCAGCATAAAAATAGCCGCGAACGAGAAAATTCGCAATAACTTTTTCATAACCGAACACTCCTTTTAAAATTATTCATGCTTGTGGCCATCATGCGACTAATACTGTTGTCAGGTTAAAGGCATACTGACTTTGCGGCCGATTTATCGCCCTGCTTTGCCCTGAAGCATCGCCGAACCTACGGGTTCGCCTGCGTTTGAGCCGCGCAGCGCGCAAATTACCTCGCAAATCTTAAATCTTAGAGCAGCATAGCTTTGCCAAGGCGTGTCGCCGCCGCCGTTTAACGGCGGCTTTTCCGCTGCGTTTTGTTTTGCGCGCGCAATTTGCACAAGCGGGAGAGCGCGGCGCGCCGCAAAGTAAAAATATCGCAAAAAATGTAAAAAAAACTGGCAGTTGCTATTGAAAAGCACAAAATCGGGCTAAAATTAAGCTAAGCTGCATTAAGGGGGAATGGCGATGGCTGTTTTTCACGATCGCTTAAAAACATTGCGGGAAAAAAGCAAATTTACTCTGAAGGATATGGCGTATCTTTTAAATTGCAGCGAACGGCATTACCGTGACATAGAATCGGGCGGGGCGGATTTATTGTTTTCCAAAGCGATTTTGCTCGCAGAATACTTTGCCGTGAGCTTGGATTACCTTGCGGGCAATACCGATAAAGCGAAATGCGGCAAATAGAGGCGATTTTCCATTGAACGGGGCACTGTCCGGCGGGAGATTGTGTTTGCCGCTGAATGTTGGGCAACTCCGGCGTTCAATAATTTTGCAGCAGGTTTTCGCATAATTTTATCCCGCCGTCGTAGTCGTGCGTTTCTATGCTTTTCATTATCTGGATAAAATGCGCGTCAAGCCGCTTGTCAAGCGAAACGCCCAAAAGTATTTCCACGTTGGCTAGCGCTTCGTAGGTCTTTTTTTCCTGCAAGGCTTTTTGCACCTTGGTTATGCACAGCCTGATATATGAAGAGTTGTTGAGCAAGGATGTTTGCATGCTTTTGCCCTTGGCCAGCGGCGCTAAGACTTCCAACTTTTTTTCCAGCAAATGCAAGCTGTCCAGGAAATTATTAAAATCCATGTTTATATAAGCAGTATTGCCATTTCGGGCGGCGGCGGCCAAACTCTTGGCCCGCCCGGCAAAATCGCGCGCGCCGATCTGATAGAGCAGATCCTGCACCTGTTCTATCTGTTCGGAGAAATTTTCCAAATCGCCGGCAGCGGCCAAGGCTTTGAGCTGTTTGGGCACGTCGGCCAAAATGCTTGCAATTGTTTCAAGCCGCGTTATATATTCACGCAAGTCGCCGCCCAATTCCCTCACCGCGTCAGTTGCGTACACTCCAAAGCCCTCCATCGCTTCCAGCAAATCAAAAACCGCCTGCGGCGGCGCATCCGCCGCCTTATCTTTGCTTGCCCCGCCGTGCTGGGTTTCCGGCGGCAGCCATTTGGATAGTACCCTGTACAATTCCTTCATCTCGACAGGTTTGCCGACAAAATCCTGTAGCCCGAGCGCCTTGTATTCATCGGCTACGCCGCTCACGACATTGGCGGTGAACATAACAATGGGGGTGTCCCCGTTAAGGCCGCTTCCTAAGGCGCGTATCCGGGCGGCGGCCTCTATGCCGTCCATTGTCGGCATCATATGATCCATGAAAATTATATCAAATTTCTTTTCACGGCAAAAATTAACCGCCTTTTGCCCGTTTTCGGCTTCTGTCACGTTCAGCCCGTAAGAGCGCAGCATTTCGCCGCCAATCATCAGGTTTATATCATTGTCGTCAACGAGCAGGGCCTTGGCGCCGGTAAATTTGACATTGCCGCCGAAGGAATCGTCCGCCGGTTCGGCATCGCGCCGATCCTTATTGAAAAGCGCGTTTACTTTAGTGAGGGTAAACGGCTCATATATTGCTGTCTCGCCGCTGTTTTCAGTATCGCGCAAAGAAAAGCGCGTATCCTTTATGGCGACAAATTCACAGTCCGCGAACATGTTTTGTATTTTAGACAGCGACCCGCCGACTAACTCCTCGGAATAAACGCAATGGGTAAAGCGCTCGGAACTGAATACGCTGATATCTTCAATGTCAGAGCAATAAGCGGTCTTTACCCCCAGCAACTTGATTATGCCGTTAAGCTGCGCGCCGCGCAGTCCGTCATCCAGAACCAGCGCGTATTTTCCGGCGTTAGCGCCTGTATCCGCCAACGGCGTAGGATCGGCAATTTCCTGCGCTAATTGGAAGGTAAAAACCGTGCCCCGGCCATATATGCTTTTAACGGAAATATCGCCGTCCATTGCCAAAAGCAACCGCTTGGCTATGGCCAGCCCGAGGCCGGTGCCCATTATGCCGCGCGTTGTGTGCAGGTCGGAACGGAAGAAAGCGTCAAAGATGCCCGGCAAATCCTCCTCTTTGATGCCGATGCCGGTATCGGCGACCTGAAAAACCATCTTAACCTTATCGTCAAAACGCTCGCCTTTCACAGAAAAACGGCACCAGCCGGTTTTGGTATATTTAACCGCGTTGGACAAAATATTTAAAGCTATTTGTTTTATCCTTATTTCATCGCCCTTTAATACGGACGGCAACGCCGGATCAATGTCCACAAAAAACAAAAGCCCTTTTTCTTTTGCGCGCAAATTCACGAGCACAACAATGTCGTCAAGAAAATCCGCAAATTTGTAAGCGGTTGTAGTTATATCCATCTTGCCGGCGTCTATCTTGGAAAAATCCAATATGTCATTTATAATGCTTAAAAGCATATCGGCTGATTTTAATATATTGCGGGCATAGTCTTTTTGCAGATGGTTAAGGCCCGTCCGCAGCAAAAGCTCGGCAAGCCCTTTTACCGCGCTCATCGGCGTTCGGATCTCATGGCTCATGTTCGCGAGGAAACTGCTCTTTGACAAGGCCGCCGCTTCAGCTCTTTCCTTTGTCAAGGTAAGTTCGGTTATATCATTGATTACCAGCAGGACGCCGCGGCAAACCCCGGACTCGTCCATAACTGGGGAAACGCTCGTCTGCGCGTAACCGAAAGTGCCGCCAATATAAGGTATCACGCCGCTGTCCCGGCAGGAAAGGCGCGTCCTCAATACTTTCGCGCACTGCCTTTCGATGTTCGCAATCCAGCTCTCCGCGACTTTCGGAGCAAAAACATCCTTTAGGGCAAATCCGCCGATGTTTGTGTTTTCGCAGTGCCCGAGCTCGTTTATACAGGCACGGGACCCTATGACAAAACGGAGATTTTCGTCAAAGAACACAATTATTTCTGGGCAGCTTTCCAGCACGAGCTTGTTATACAGCCAATGCAGACTTTTTTCTTCTGCGGCGGCGAAAGGATTCCGCCCGGACTTGGCGGCCAAAAGTTTGTTTTCCCGTTCCAATTCCGTAGCAACCAGTCGCGCCCGCGCTAATTGGCTGCGGCAAACTTCCAGTTCCGCCATTAGTTTTTGCATATCGCGCGTACACTCGTTCAGCATTTTGACATCAGCCGTTTCCAATAATAATTATTTCGGCGGTCAGCATGACTGACAGGGGAATTTTTTACTTTGCCTTAACATATCCTTAATATATAATAAATGTAAAAATATTGCAATACGAAGCTCGACAAATATCCTTGCCGGGGGCGGCGAATATTTTGTGTAGACTGCGGGGGAAGATTGTGCTATCATGTTTAAAATAGTCCGGCCGTGGAATCGGGCGGGGCGGCGTGCGCCGCAAGGAATAAATTGACGGTACGCTTTGGTTGTTTCGCAAAAGGGGGAAGTTGGACATGCGCGATGATAAATTTGGCAAAGAAGGCCTTACTTTTGACGATGTGCTGCTCGTTCCCAGTCAGTCGGATGTGTTGCCGCACGAAGTAAACGTGTCGACAAAGGTAAGCAGAAACATCGCGCTTAACATCCCTATCATGAGCGCCGGCATGGATACGGTAACCGAATGCCGCATGGCGATTGCCATGGCCAGGGAAGGCGGCCTCGGCGTTATCCATAAAAATATGCCTATAGCGGCGCAGGCGGACGAAATAGACAAAGTTAAAAGATCGGAGCACGGCGTAATAGTTGACCCGATATACTTGTCGCCGGCGCACAAATTGTCCGATGCCACCGAATTGATGGAAAAATACCATATATCAGGCGTGCCGATAACCGAAAACGGCAAACTGGTCGGAATCATAACAAACCGCGACCTTAGGTTCGAGACAAACCTTGGCCGTGAGATAAAAGAAAGCATGACCAGCGACGGCCTTATTGTAGCCCCGGTCGGGACATCGCTGGCCGAAGCCAAGGAGATATTGCGCAAACACCGAATAGAAAAGCTGCCGCTGGTCGATGAACACAGGAACTTAAAAGGGCTCATCACCATCAAGGACATTGAAAAGGCGCTGAAATATCCAAATTCGGCGAAAGATTCCAATGGCCGGCTTTTGGTCGCTGCGGCGGTAGGGGTTGGCAGCGACCTGATCGATCGCCTGGACGCCATAGTGGCCGCGAAAGTGGACGTCGTGGTGGTGGATACGGCGCACGGCCATTCTCAAGGGGTTATCCAAACGGTGCGCAATATCAAAAAAACCTTTCCGGGCGTTGAGCTTATCGCTGGCAACATTGCCACCGGCGAGGCTGCGGCAGCCCTCATTGAAGCGGGGGCGGACGCTTTGAAGATAGGCATAGGCCCCGGTTCGATATGCACTACCCGCGTCATTGCCGGCATTGGCGTGCCGCAGATAACCGCCGTGTACGACTGCGCGCGGATTGCCAGGGGCAAGGGCGTGCCGGTGATTGCCGACGGCGGCATAAAATATTCGGGCGACATTGCCAAAGCGATCGCGGCCGGAGCCAATTGCGTCATGATTGGCGGCATATTGGCCGGTACGGAGGAAAGCCCGGGCGAGAAGGTCATATATCAGGGCCGTTCCTACAAAGTCTATCGCGGCATGGGTTCTTTGGGGGCGATGGAACACGGCAGCAAAGACCGGTATTTCCAGGAAAATGTCGGCAAACTTGTGCCGGAAGGCATTGAAGGGCGCGTACCTTACAAAGGTTTTGTCATGGACACGCTTTATCAACTGGTGGGCGGCCTGCGGGCGGGAATGGGTTATTGCGGCGTGCGCGATATCGAAGAGATGATCAGCAAGACAAAATTTATCCGCATGACCGGCGCGGGGCTCAAGGAAAGCCATCCGCACGATATAGTCATAACCAAAGAAGCTCCTAATTACAGCTTATGAGAGGGTGATCGGTATGTCTGAAAACGCGGTACTATATGAAACTAAAGGTAGAACGGCCCTTATCACCTTGAACCGCCCCAAACAATTAAATGCCCTTACCGGCGGCTTGGTGGACGAATTAACCGAAAGCCTTGCCCGGGCGGAAAACGGCAAGGACATACGTGCGGTTGTCGTTACCGGCGCGGGAAGGGCTTTTTGCGCCGGCGGCGACCTTGATTTTCTCTCCACCTTGTCAACGGCGGACGAACGCCGGGCGTTCATCGCCAAAGCGGGCAAAATTATAAAGGCTATTTACGAAATGCCCAAGCCGGTCATCGCTATGGTGAACGGGGTAGCGGCCGGGGCGGGTTTTAACATAGCGATTTCCTGCGACCTTGTGTTCGCCGCCGACACGGCGAAATTTGTGCAAAGTTTCGCCCGGGTCGGGCTTTCGCCTGACTGCGGCGGGTTTTACCATTTGCCGCGGATCGTTGGCTTGCTTAAAGCAAAGGAAATTATGTTCGCGGCCGACATGCTTTGCGCCCAGGAATGTTTACAGTTGCGGCTCGTAAACCGCGTGCTGCCGCCGGAGGAGCTTTACGGGCAGGTAATGGATTTTGCGGACGCGATGGCGTCTTCGGCGCCGCTGGCCATGGAAATGACCAAACGGGCGCTGAACAATACCTACAACGCGGCGCTGGGCGAAACTTTGGATTTCGAGGCTTTTGCTACCGGCATGCTTTTGGGCACGGATGATTTTGCGGAAGGCATAAAGGCGTTCAAGGAAAAACGCGCGCCCGTTTTTACCGGCAAATGAATTAAGCCGCGCGGCATAGGGTTGCGGAGCAAACCCGCAGCCCTATTATTGTGCAATGTTTTACTCGCCGGCAAAAATTTAGTATAATGAAAGCGTTCGATATGGCTTTGGGGGAAAACACATGCTGGATTTTGACATTAATGTTATATATCGCATACCCGCGCTGCTGATCGCGCTGACGGTACATGAGTACGCCCACGCTGCGGTGGCCGACTCGTTAGGCGATCCGACGCCGCGTTATATGGGGCGGCTGACGATGAACCCCTTGGCGCATCTTGACCCTATCGGCACGCTTATGCTCCTGGTGGCGGGGTTTGGCTGGGCCAAACCGGTGCAGATAAACTCGCGGTATTTTCGCAATGTGCCCAAATCTTTGATGGCGGTGGCCTTTGCCGGGCCGGGCGCTAATTTCTTTTTGGCTTTCTTGGCGACTTTTCTGCTCGGCGCTTTGAATTTTGCCGGGTTTTTAAGCGTCGGCGTATATTCTTTTCTTTATTGGGTACAGCTTTACAATGTGTGGTTCGGCCTCTTTAACCTTATCCCCCTGCCGCCGCTTGACGGGTCAAAAATACTCATGGGGGCGCTGCCGGGGCGGTACGCGTGGCAATTGGCGAGGCTGGGCGACTACAGCAACATAATACTTCTGGCGATAGTGTTTACCGGCCTGGCGGGCAAGCTTTTGTCGCCGCTGGCGCAAACTCTGCTTTTGGCCATGCGCGTGTTTGTGGGCCTGATATTTTAATCCTAAGGAGACAAAAATGCCTGACAGACGTATTTTTAGCGGCATGCAGCCGTCAGGGCGCTTTCATTTGGGCAATTATATGGGCGCCTTGAAGAATTGGGTGGATTTGCAATATGACTATGAATGTTATTTTTCCATTGTTGACATACACGCCCTTACGTCTTCTTACAGCGACACCGGCCAGCTCAAGGAAAACATCTTCCAGATGGCGGTCGATTGGCTGAGCGCTGGGCTGGATCCCCAAAAGAACATTATTTTTCTTCAGTCTCAGGTAAAAGAACACGCCGAACTTCATTTGTATCTTTCGATGAACACGCCGCTTTCCTGGCTGGAGCGCGTGCCTACCTATAAAGACAAATTGCAGCAGTTGGGGGCGCAGGGCAAAGACATAAATACTTACGGTTTTTTAGGCTACCCTGTCCTGATGACCGCCGACATCGTGCTGTATAAGGCCGATTACGTGCCGGTGGGCGAAGATCAGATACCGCACGTGGAACTGTCGAGGGAGATGGCGCGGCGTTTCAATTATTTGTACGGGCGCGTTTTCCCCGAACCGGAGGCACTTTTGACCGAAGCCAAGATTCTGCCGGGCATTGACGGGCGAAAGATGAGCAAATCTTATGACAATTGCATACCTATGGGCGCGGAGCCGGAAGAATTGCGGGAAAAAGTGCGGCAGATGATAACGGATCCGGCGCGGGTCAGAAAAACCGATAAAGGCCATCCGGATGTGTGTACAGTATATGCTTTCCATAAGCATTTCGGCGGCTCCGTATACGAAAATTTGCGCAAAGAATGTGAAAGCGGCGCAATCGGCTGCGTGGCCTGCAAGAAGCTCCTGGCCGACAACATGATCGCAGCGCTCGCGCCGATCCATGAGCGGCGCAGCTACCTTTTGCGCAAACCGCAGTACATAAGGGAAGTGCTGGAAGACGGCGCCGGGCGCGCCCGTCAAGCGGCGGGGGAGACCATGCTGGCCGTCAGGGAAGCGATGCGGCTTTGGTAACGGAGGCGGCGGAAAAGTATAAAATAATAACCGAAAAATTTGAAGGCCCGCTCGACCTTCTGCTGCATCTTATAAACAAAGAGCGGATCGATATTTATGACATACCTGTCGCCGCAGTTACGGAGCAATATCTTGCCTATATTTTTGCCATGCGGGAATTTGATATGGACATTGCCAGTGAATTTTTGGTGATGGCGGCAATGCTTTTGCAGATAAAGTCCCGCTTGCTGCTGCCTAAGCAGGCGGCTGCGCAAGAGGAAGCGTTTGGCGGCGAGGAAGAAAGCGATCCCAAACAGGCGTTGACCGAACGCTTGGTTAATTACCGGCGCTTTAAGTTTATGGGTGAGAAATTGGCCGGGCTGTTGAAAAAAAATTCTTTGTTCGCCACGCGCAAGCCGCTTGTCGTGGGCACCGGCGCCATGCTGCCGGGGCGTTTCCCTGTGGAGCGGCTGTTGGCCGCCATAATTTCGCTATTAGGAGAAAAAAGCGGCATAGACGCTTATATACATTCCGATGAGTTTAATGTCCAGGACAAAATTGCCGATATCCTCAGCCTCCTGAAAATAAAGGGAGGGGCGCTTACCCTGAAAGAAACGCTTATCAGGTCGGGAAGCGCCGGCGAACTTGTCGCCGCCTTTCTCGCGGCGCTGGAACTTTTGCGCACAGGCTTGATAAAAATAACGCAGCCGGAAAAATTTGGCGCCATTTACCTTTATGCCGGGGATGATAAAAGTGTTTTACGATAAATTCCGCGCCCACGTGGAAGCTATCCTGTTTGCCAGCGGAGAGCCGATCGCGGCGGAGAGAATCGGCAAAATGCTTGACATTCCCACCGAGCACATCGAAGATATTATTTTTGACATTAAAGAGGAGTTCGGCAGGGACAATCACGGCATAACCATAAGGCAGGTCGCCGGCGGCTACCAGATGTGCACGAAGAAGGAATTGGCGGAAACGGTCGAGAAACTGTCCATGACGCGCGACGCCAATCTGTCGCCGGCTGCCATGGAAGCCTTGGCCATAATTGCTTTCCGCCAGCCGGCAACCAAGCAGGAGATAGAATTTATCAGGGGCGTCAAGTCGGATAGGATATTAAACAACCTTTTGGATTCCGGCTTGATCAAGGAAGCCGGGCGCAAAGACGCTGCGGGCCGGCCGATTCTTTACGCCACGACCAAGGAGTTTCTGGTTGCTTTCGGGTTAAATTCGCTGCTGGATCTGCCGAAATTGCCTGACAAAATATTTCCCGAGGAAGAATTGGACAAATTTTTTGATGAACAGACTTAATTTGCGCTTAACAACAGGATTTCTGGCACTTTTGCTTGCCGCTTTTTTCCTCAATGCGACGGGCGTATCGGCCGCGCATCCAGAACCGCCGAAAACCGACGCGCGTTTCGCTATTTTGATCGACGCTTACGCCGGCAAGGTTTTTTATGAGAAAAACGCCGACAGCAAAGCCTATCCGGCCAGCACGACCAAAATACTTACCCTGATCACCGCCCTTGAAAACAGCGGGCGCAAAGACATTGTTACCGTAAGCGCCAACGCGGCCGGCGCTGAAGGTTCAAGCTGTTATCTTAGGGCGGATGAGGAATATTTTCTGGCGGACATTTATTACGCGATGATGCTGGAGTCGGGAAACGATGCGGCGATCGCCATTGCCGAGCATATCGGCGGCAGCGTGAAGGGCTTTGTGCAAATGATGAACCGCACCGCCCAAGACATTGGCGCCTATAACAGCCATTTTAACAACCCGTCCGGCCTGCCTGATCCTGACCATTACACCACTGCCCGCGACATGGCCATGATTGCCCGTTACGCCATCCGTCATCCGGCTTTCGCCGAGATCGTCGCTACCGATAAAAAGGCGTGGCCGCGAAAAAACCGTGATCAACCGCTTGTATTAAAGAACACCAACGAGCTTTTGCGAAGCTATTTTGGCGCCAATGGCATAAAAACGGGCTCCACGCGTTCGGCAAAACACTGCCTGGTGGCGTCCGCCAAGCGTAACGGCCTGCAGTTGATCGCCGTGCTGTTTTATTCGGAGCCTTTCTGTTGGAACGATGCGCAAAAACTGCTGGACTACGGCTTTTCCCTGATAACGCCGAAAGTAGTTTATAAAAAAGGCGCGCCAGTTAAGGCCGTTTACGTATATAAAGGCGAGTCGGCCGCCGAACTGGTTGCCCAAGAAGACGTTGTGCTGCCGGTCGTTGGCGATTATGACAAATATACTCTGGAAATAAAGGCGGAAAGCATGTTGTTCGCGCCTGTAAACGTCAGCCAACACGCCGGTACGCTCAGAATTTTGTATGATGGTGAAGAAATAAAGGCCATCCCGCTTTTTACCAAAGCGGAGGTTGGCGTGCAAAACGCGCCTTTGGGCAACGATTAAGCCGTAAGCGGTTAACAATGGGGATTTAGCAAATGCGGGAAAGATTGCAGAAATTTTTGGCCAAGGCGGGCATAGCGTCAAGGCGCGAAGCCGAGAAAATAATCAGCGCCGGGCGCGTTGCGGTCAACGGCCGGCCGGTTACGCAATTGGGGAGCAAGGTTGACCCGGCGGCCGATGAAATTTTTCTTGACGGCAAAAGGGTGAAAGCGCGGGCAAAGCGTTATTATTTGTTCTATAAGCCGCGCGGGGTTGTAACGACCTTGTCCGACCCGGAAGGGCGCACGTCCATCGGCGATTATGTCAAAGATTTGCCGGAGAGGGTTTTCCCGGTAGGCCGTTTGGATTACAACACGGAAGGCGCCCTGCTTTTGACCAATGACGGCGAATTGTCGCAACTGCTCACCCATCCCAAACATAAAGTCAGCAAGACCTATCGTGTAGGGGCACTGGGCATAATATCCGAGCAAATACTTGACAGGCTGCGCATCGGAATAGAGCTGGAAGACGGAATGACCGCCCCGGCCGCGCTTTCCCTGGTGGAATACCTGCCGGAAAAAGGCATGACGGTTTTTGACATAACCATCCACGAAGGGCGCAATCGCCAAGTGCGGCGCATGTGCGACGCTATAGGGCATTGCGCGCGCGCCTTGAAAAGGACAAAATTCGCCGGTTTGTCGCTCGCCGGGCTTAAACGCGGCGGCGTCCGGGAACTTGACGAAAGCGAAGTTGCCCGGCTCTATGAATTGGCGAGAGGGAAAAATGATCTATGACGTTATCATTGCCGGAGCGGGCCCGGCCGGCCTGATGGCGGGCATAACCGCCGCCGCGTCCGGGCGTTCGGCACTCATACTTGAACACATGGCCGAAGCCGGGCGCAAACTTCTTATTTGCGGCAAAGGGCGTTGCAATATTACCAATACTTGTGATATAAATGAAATGATAAAGAACATACCGGGCAACGGCGTTTTCCTGCATAGCTGCCTGCAGGCGTTCGACAATCGGAAGCTCATCGATTTTTTTCATGGGCATGGGCTTTGCACCAAGGCCGAACGGGGCGGACGGGTGTTTCCCGCCAGCGATAAAGCCGCTGACGTGCGGGATGTTTTGCTGAAAGTTTTTGCCGGCTATGGCGGCAGGATTTTTCTCGGCAGCAAAGTTTGCGGCCTGGTTGTTGAAAATCGCCGGATAACCGGCGTCAGGCTTCGCGACAATACTTTTATCGCCGGGCGCGGCGTGATTGTTTCCACCGGCGGCGCGTCCTATCCTTCTACCGGTTCTGACGGCAGCGGGTTCAAACTGGCGGAAAGTTGCGGGCATACCATAGTAACGCCCCGTCCCTCGCTGGTTCCCCTGGAAACCGATTCTCCTTATGCAAAAAGGCTGCAAGGATTGTCGCTGCGCAACGTCACGGCGGCGCTTGTAGCCAACGGGCTAAAGGGCAAAAAAGAGTTCGGCGAACTAATCTTCACGCATTTCGGGTTGTCCGGGCCGATAATCCTTACTGTGAGCAATCTTGCGCGAAATTACCTTGACAAAGGCGCGCGGGTTGAACTGTCGATAGATTTAAAACCCGCGCTGGAAGAACAAATATTAGACGCGCGGCTGCAAAGGGATTTTGCCAAACACAGCAGGAAAAAGATGGGGAACGCGCTGGCGGAACTTACGCCCGGCGCCCTTGCCCCGGTTCTTTTGCAAGAAGCGGGGATTGATGCCGATAAATTCGCCAATCAACTGACGAAAAAAGAAAGGCGCGATCTTTTGAACGCATTCAAGGATCTGCGGTTTGCTGTAACAAATACCCGGCCGCGGGCGGAGGCGATCGTTACGGCAGGCGGGGTTTCCACCAAAGAGATAGACCCGGCCACCATGCGTTCCAAGATCGTCGACAGTCTCTATTTTGCCGGCGAAGTGTTGGACATTGACGGCTATACCGGCGGCTTTAATTTGCAGGCGGCTTTTTCCACCGGGTACGCAGCCGGAAAGAGCGCCGGCGCGAATAAGCATT
>JAISLQ010000062.1 GCA_031290885.1 Acidaminococcales bacterium | reverse complement strand
GTGTCCTGCGCGTTCTTCTTCGCCATGTCGAGGCCGCGCACCTGCCCGCGCATCTTTTCCGAAATCGCAAGGCCCGCCGCGTCGTCCGCCGCGCTGTTGATCTTAAGGCCCGACGCCAGCCGCGCCATGGACTTTTCCGCCGCGCGGTTGTTGACCCCCAAATACCTCTGCGAGGTCAGCGAGGGGATGTTGTGGTTGATAATCGATGCCATTTAACTATTCCTCCTTGAATTCTTTCGGGCTTCCTTACCCTTTTTTTGCTGCTTGTTCCTTATTATGCAGGCCGATGCCGGACGTTATCTCCTGCAGCGAGATTCGTTTGGGCATACTGTGCCTATCCACAACTATTATATCGTAATTTTTGTTTCATTTGTTAAGCGTTTTATAAAAATTTTTGTGATTTTTTTTGGAGGGGGATTTTCGCGCCCGCAATTAATTTGCGAGAAGCCCTGTATAACTGCCCGCAGATAAAGGGAGCCTGTTAACGCTGCCGTTCAACGCCCATCTTTTGGCTTTTGGCGAATTTTCCGCCGCGCTTTGCCCTAAAATCTCGCTGAACATAGGGGATCGCCCGCGTTTTGCGCCGCGCAAGATGGCAAATTGTCCCGCAAATCTTAAAAAGTGTTTCAATCCGGGAACAGCATAAAAAACGGGAACTGTCGCCGAGCATCCGGGCGGAGGAAATTGTCCGGGACTTTTGTCTTATTTTTTTGCGAAAAGGTCATATTTCACGCGGTTTTTTTGCGCGGACGGCAGGAAAACAGGAAAATAGCGTGAATTATAAGTCAAGAAGTGCGTTCAGAAAGGCGCACAGCAAAATTTTGGGAGGTTTTATTAATGAACAAATCGGATTTGGTCAATGTTGTCGCCGCCAAAGCGGAAATTACCAAAAAAAGTGCCGATAAAGCTGTAAGCGCCCTTTTTGAAGCGATTAAGGAAGACGTTGCCGCCAAAAACAGGGTGCAGATAGCCGGATTTGGTTCTTTTGAGGCGCGTGCCCGCGCCGCGCGCAAAGGCAAGAACCCGCAGTCCGGCGTCGAGATCAGCATCCCGGCCGCTACCGTTCCCGCATTCAGAGCCGGCAAAGCCTTTAAGGTAGCCACCAACGGCAAGAAAGCAGCAGCCGAAGTAGTACATCAAGTCGCAGGCGAACGCCCGCGCGCAGCAAGTGCCGACCCTCTTAAAGTTGCGGCGAAAAAACCGGCCGCCAAAAAGCCGGCCCCTAAAGCAAAGAAAAAATAAACCTTACTATAAAATTAATTATTGGTTTTGCAGATGATCAATTCCCGCCGAACCTTCGGACAAATAAAGCCACCGATTGCCGCCGCCGGCGGCTTTTGGTGGCTTTATGGCAATTTCGGGCAGCCGCTTGCGGTTTTGTGGCCAAAGCAAGCGTGCCGGACATGGTTATGCGCCCAATCTGCTGTTCGGCGTGATTTTCGGATAATTTCCCCTTTTAAATTGCCCGAAAAAACTTTTTCTCCCGAATTGATGGCATCAAAACAAAAGCCCGTAGCGCGGCGCTTTTGGCAGGGGGCACTTTGCGCCGTTTTGCGTTCGGCGGACCGCACGCGGGGATTCGTTACAGGCGTTTGGCGTTTTTCATTCCCGGCAATATTTTTTGAACCCTATTTTATAATAATCATTGCCCTCGCTGTCGATGACGACGATCGCCGGGAAATCCTCGACGATCATTTCCGCGAGCGCCTCGGATGCAAGGTCTTCGTAGTCAACCACCCGGTAAGATTTCACCCTTTGCGCGATGAGCGCGGCCGCGCCGCCGATCGCGGCAAAATAGACCGCGCCGTAGCGTTTTATCGCATCGATGACTTCCTGGGCGCGCGAACCTTTGCCGATCATGCCTTTCATGCCAAGGCGGAGCAATTCCGGCGAATACTTGTCCATGCGGCCGCTGGTAGTGGGGCCGGCCGAGCCGATCGGCTGGCCGGGTTTGGCGGGGGAGGGGCCGACATAGTAAATTATCTGCCCTTTTATGTCAAAAGGCAGTTTGCCGCCTTGGGCGAGCGTTTCCGTCAGGCGCTTGTGCGCGGCGTCGCGCGCGGTGAAGATAGGGCCGGTAATCCTGACGCTGTCGCCCGCTTTTAAGCTGCGCGCAGCCGCGTCCGTGAGGGGCGTCGTTATTTTAATGGTTTTTTTCTCCGCCATCTTCCCAGCCTCCTAAAGTTCTATTTCCGCGTGGCGGCTGGCATGGCAATTAAGGTTCACCGCCACCGGCATCTGCGCTATGTGCGTAGGGAAACATTCAATTTTTACCGCGATGGCGGTTATCCGGCCGCCCAAGCCTTGCGGGCCGATGCCGGTATTGTTGACTTTTTCCAATATGTCAGCTTCCATTTTGGCGTAGCGGGGATCGGGGTTTACGTCGCCTAACGGGCGCAGGAGGGATTCTTTGGCTAAAAGCGCCGCTTTTTCCATTGTCCCGCCGATGCCTATGCCGACCACCACCGGCGGACAAGGATTGGATCCGGCGCTTCTTACCGTATCGACGGCAAATTTGATTATGCCTTCCGGCCCGTCGGAAGGCTTGAGCATTTTCAGCCCGCCCATGTTTTCGCTGCCCGCGCCCTTGACGGCCAGCCGCAATTTAAGTTTTTCGCCCGGCACGAGCCGCGTGTGGATGATGGCCGGCGTGTTGTCAAGGGTATTCTTGCGGTCAAATACCGGGTCGTTCACGGACGACTTGCGCAGATACCCTTCCGTGTAGCCGAGCGCCACGCCTTTATTGATTGCGCGCTCAAAGTCGCCTTCTATCCTCGCGTCCTGTCCCACGTCGGCGAACACTACCGTAAGGCCCGTATCCTGGCAAAGCGGCACATTTTCCCTGCCGGCAAAGTCGGCGTTGTCGACGATTGTTTGAATTATTTCCCGGCCGAGCGGGGATTCTTCTTTTTGGGCCGCTTCCTTCAAGGCGCAGTACATGTCTTTGGTCAGGTAATAATTTACGTCTATGCAGAGTTTTTTTACCGCCTGGGTTATACTGTCAGCAGTTATTGTCCTCAATGGGTGTGTCCCCCCTTTATTCTCCCCTGAGTTTCTTTACGCGCGCCAGAGTATTGTCGTAAACTTCCCGCGCGTCGACTTTAAAGCGCGCGACGCCTTGCTCTGCGGCGGCTTTGGCCACGGCCGCGGCCAAAGTCGGCGCCACTCTCGGGTCAAAAGCGTCCGCCACCACATAATCCTCGCGCAGTTCTTTTTCATCTACCAGATTGGCCAGGGCGTAGACCGCCGCGATTTTCATTTCCTCCGTTACCCGGCGGGCCCTGACGTCAAGCGCGCCGCGAAACAGCCCCGGGAACACCATTACATTATTTATCTGGTTGGGATGGACGGAAAGGCCGGTTCCCGCCACTTTGACCCCGGCGGCTTTGGCCTCGTCATAATCTATCTCCGGCACGGGATTGGCGCAGCCGAACACCACGGCGCCCTTGTTCATGGTTTGCATAAGCCCTTTGGTGAAAAGGCGCGGCCCGGACAGGCCTATGAGTACGTCGGCCCCCTTGGCCGCCGTGACTAAATCGCCTTTGATTTTGCCTTTGTTGGTGTTTTTCGCGACTTCCAGTTGAATTCTGTTAAGCCCGGCGTCCATACCGTCATAAAGTATGCCGCAAGAATCCACGGACAGGACGTTCTCGGCGCCCATACGGACCAGCAGACGCGCAACCGCGCTGCCGGCCGCCCCGCAGCCATTCACCACGACGCGGGCGGTCTTTAGATCTTTCCGCACGAACCGCAGGCCGGCGACGACGCCGGACAAAACGGCGATCGCCGTTCCGTGCTGGTCGTCGTGAAACACCGGTATGTCCATGATTTCTTTGAGCCGGTCTTCTATGTCGTAACATTTAGGGGAGGAGAAATCCTCTAAGTTGATACCGGCGAAAGACGGCTGCAAAAGCCTGACCGTCCTGATGATTTCTTCCGGGTCCTTGCTGTCGACGCAAATAGGCACGG
Source organism: Acidaminococcales bacterium (assembly GCA_031290885.1). NCBI lineage: Bacteria > Bacillati > Bacillota > Negativicutes > Acidaminococcales > Acidaminococcales bacterium. The sequence continues at coordinate 13,796 of JAISLQ010000062.1, read as the reverse complement.
CGTCCACGTCGGCAAAGGATTTAAACAGCACGGCTTTGCCTTCCATGACCGGCATGGCGGCGACCGCGCCTATGTCGCCCAATCCGAGCACCCGCGTGCCGTCGCTGATTACGGCGATCATGTTGCCGCGGCAAGTCAAGGCAAACGACTGTTCCGGATCTTCCTTTATCACCTTGCAAGGCTCCGCCACGCCCGGCGTATAAGCCAGGCCCAATTCCTCCCTGTTGGTCAGCTTGACCTTTGACGCTACCCCCAAAATCCCCGTATGTTCCGCATGGTACCTCAACGCATCCTCTTTCAGCCCCATAATTTGCCTCCTGCATTTTCCAAATATAAATTTTTATTGTTATGTTAATTTTATCTTTATAAATGCTTTATTACAAGTTAATTTATTATAAAGCGGGCAAGGCGACAAAACGCGCGGCGGGCGGCTTGCCTTCGGCCGCCGTCAGCAAGGCGTAGCCTTTGGCGCTGCCGCGCCTCGGGAAAGCCGGGCTGCCGGGGTTTATGAACAATATGCCTTCGCGCCGGAAGATGTCCGGGACATGCGTGTGCCCGTAAACGATTATGTCGGCGTTCATCCGCTGGTTTTCCGCCAAAAGGTCCCAGCAGTTATGCCCGTGCGTCAGCCATATTTTACAGCCGCCCCTTAAAAGCATTTTGTTGTAAGCGAAACGATCGGGCGCAAAGTCGTTGTTGCCCGCTACCGCTTTTACCGGCAGGCCTGACAGTTCTTGCAAAAGGCGGGCGTCGCGGCAAAAATCGCCGGTGTGCAGCCATTCGGCAACGCCCTTTTGCGCCGCCAGCGTCCTTAGCGCCGCCGTATCGCCGTGAGTGTCGCCGGTTACGCCGATAAACATCCTCAGAGCCCTCCGGGTCTTTGCGCGTCCTTGGTACCGTTTCCGGACAAAAAACATGCTGTCTTTGCTTTGCGGCCAATTTGCCGCCTTGTTTTAATCCGGGAGCATTAAATTATTAATCCGCGCCGGCGCCGCCCGCCAAGCGCGAAGATTGCAGAAATTCCAGCAGCGCGGCCAGCGCCCGTCCGCGGTGGCTGATCGCGTCCTTTTCCTGCGGGCTTGCCTCGGCCAGCGTTTTCCCCAGCGCCGGAACGAAAAAAAGCGGGTCATAGCCAAACCCTTCGCCGCCGCGGCCTTCCCGCAGCAATGTCCCTTCGGTTTCGCCTACGGCGCTGAATATTATGCCGCCGGCCGCGTCAGATAAGGCGACAGCGCAAACAAAACGGCAGGCGCGGTCGTCCTTGTCCGCCATGTTTTGCAGCAAAAGCCGGTTGTTTTCTTCGTCATCCGCCTTTTCCCCGGCGTAGCGGGCGGACATGACGCCCGGCGCGCCGCCGAGCGCGTACACCTCCAGCCCGGAATCGTCCGCTACGCAACATTCGCCGGTCAGCCGGGCGTAATAGCCGGCTTTTGCTTTGGCGTTTTCCAGAAAGGTCAGGCCGGTTTCCTCCGGCGCGGCGATATCCGGCCAATCGGCCAGTGTCAGCAGGGAAAAAGGCCGGTTTTTCAGCAGGCGCGCGAATTCGCGCGCTTTGCCGGCATTGCCGGTCGCCGCCAGCAATTTCTTTATAGCGGGTTTAGCGGCGCCGTCCGGCCTTGCTGTCAGATCGCGCCGGCGGCCGCGCTCTTTTGGGTCAGTCCGCATTTATATCCTTTCCAACAGGTCTTTGGCCTTGTCCTGCACAAAAAAGTAATCATGCCCGCCTTGCTTTTTGGCGCGCAGCACCGCGTCATAGGCGCGTTTGGCGCAATCCGGGCAGCTTGCCGCCCAAACAACCGCGATAAAGGCCGACTGCTCCCCGAAATAGCTGCCCCGCGCCGAACTGTCGATAGTAAGGTACCCGGGGCATTTGGGGCAGTAAAAGGCGGTTTCCGTCTGCATCTCGCGTATCCCGTCCGTATCGTAATAGATCGGTTTTTTTCTCGTCCAGGAAGAGCCGGCTTTAGCGATCTTTTCGGCTTTAAGCTTGCCGCGCGCCGACCAGAGCGCCCGGCCGTCGCTGACAAGCTGGGCGACGCGCGCCGCCGTGTGCTTGCCTTCCGGGCGCAAATCCCGCCGGTCGGGTTCCAGCACGCGCGAATAATCCAGACCGGCCATGGCCAGCACTATGCCGGTATTGACATAAGGCAGGGCCGCCTCTATCGAGTAGCCGCCTTCCAGCACCGCTATATCAGCTTTCAGTTTGTCGGCCAGGCGGGCGTAGCCCTGCGCCGTAACCTGCATGGAGGCCAGCATGTCGGTGTAATGATTGTCCTGCCCGGCGGAATTTATCAGGATGTCCGGCTGAAAATCGTCCAGTATCGGCCGGATAAGTTCGTCGAACAAAAGATGTACGCCCACATCGCCCGTTTCCGGCAAAAGGGGCAGGTTGATGGTCGCGCCGAAAGCGTAAGGGCTGCCCGCTTCCTCCATAAATCCGCTGCCGGGGTAAAGCGTGTGCCCGTCCTGGTGAAAGGATATAAAAAGCGTGTCAGGGTCGTGATAAAATATCTCCTGCGTCCCGTCGCCGTGATGCACGTCCGTATCCACTACGGCTATGCGGCCGGCGCCGTAAGTTTTCCGCAGATAATCAATCATGATCGCCTCTATGTTAATAGTGCAGAAACCCCTTATGCCGTGCGCCACCCGCATAGCGTGGTGCCCCGGCGGGCGCACCAGCGCGAAAGCCCTTTTTACTTCCCCTTTCATGACTGCGTCGGCCGCCGTCAAGGTCCCGCCGGCCGAGACTAAATGAGCGTCGGTTACGATGTTGTTAAGGTCGGGCACAACGATGTGCGTTCTTTCTATGTCGCGCCGCCCGGCCACGCGCGGTTTGTATTCCCTTATCGCGGCAAGATCGAGAAGCCCTTCCTCCACGATCTGATCGTAGGTGTAAATAAGCCGTTCCTGCCGCTCTGGATGCGTTTCGGAAATCATCCAGTCCACCGCCGGGAAAAATACCAGGCCCAAAGGTGCCGTCATTGTCCGCCAGCTCCTTTCACAGTAAAAAATACGCCCGGCGTAAGTTGCATGGCTATGTTGATTATATTGCCGCTTTGCCAGCCGTCCCGGATTACGGGGAATTGCTCCTGCCAGAGCGTTTCCGCGCCGTGAAACTCCACGCCGCCGTTTTGCGCTTCTCGGCGCAGCCACTCCGTGAGCAGGATCTCCCCGTCCCGGACGGAGAATTTACGGTCAATGTCCATGCCCTGCGCCGCTTGCGGCAGTATGCAGCGGCCCAGCGCGGTATCCGCCCGGAGTACGCCTAAAATAGTCGGGCGCGCTACCGCCGCGCCCACGGCGTTGGCCACCAAGGCGGCCGCCGGAATGTCAAACGGCAGGCCAAGCTGCCCGGCTATTTCCGGCACAAGCCCTTTGGCCGCGCCGCCGATGCCGATTACCAGTTCCGGGGCGAATTTGTGGGCTTTTATAACGTCCTCGACGCGATACACCGGTTCCAGCGCGTATTCTTCGATCATTTCCCTGATCACCGCGACTATTTTGCCGGCGGCCGCCCGCACCGCTTCGCCCGCGACCGCCTCCGGCGCCTCGCCCGGCCGCGCAAGGCTGCGCATTGCCGAACGCGCTTTTTCCACGTCGCCAAAATCGTCAAACCGCAAAAGCAAAAAGGCGTCCGTCAGGGTAGGCACGGATCCGCCCAAGGCCATGGCCGGGCCCACCCGCCCGGGGCCAATCGCGATCCCGCTTTCCGTCCGCTTGAGGCAGCTGTCGCCGCCGACCGGCACGGAAGAAAGATGCAGCGCCCGCACCGCGGTTGGATATCCGTTTATTTTCGCCCCGCGCTTGCCGAAAAGCGGCCGGTTGCCCTCCCAGAAAGCTATGTCGGTAGTCGTGCCGCCTATATCAAGCGAAACAGCCCGCCGAGCGGGATTGACAAGCGCCTTTATCCCCACCGCGCTGGCGGCCGGGCCGGTAAAATATGTTTCGGCCGTGTATCTTCCGGCCAAATTTTCCGGCATGGTTCCGCCATCGGCTTTAAGCACATACAAAGGCGCGTGTATCGCGCGCTTTTTAAGCCCCTCCCGGACGGCCGCAAAAAAACCGGCGCACAAATCCAGCGTGGCCGCCGTGTAATAAGCGGAATTGGTACGCCGGATGAACCCTAAGAGGCCGGACATGCTGTGGCCGGTAACGACGTCCTTGACGCCGCGCGCTTTCAACTCCCGCTCAAGGGCCAGTTCGCTTTCGGGATTGCGGACGGAAAACTTGGCCGACACTACCGCCGGGGCGCCGGCAAGAAAGCCGCCGGCCGTAGCCGGCAGTTTTGCGTAGTGTACATTATGGCCGCGGTGATCCGTATAGCCGTCAATAACGACAGGCGGCGCCGGAAAAGCTTTCCGGCAGTCAAACCCCGGACCCGGCACGGCGAATATATTGACTTTCGGCAATTGGCCTGTCGCTATGGCGTTGGTAACCAAAGTGGTGGAGATCGCCGCCCGTTTCAGCTTGCCGGCCGCACCGGAGCCTTCCAGCACGCCGTCCAGCGCCGCGAGCAGGCCCTCGGCGACATTGCCGTGCGTGGTGTGGCGTTTTGCGCTATAAAGCACCCGTTCGTTTTCAATGATCACGGCATCGGTAAACGTGCCGCCGACATCTATTCCCAGCAGCAACCTGGCCACCCCCAAAAAATCAAAATAGGCGGTTTCCCTCCGGTGGACAGCATTACGCCGCGTAATCTTTGATGATCACGATCGGCGTTTTCTGGCTGTCGTTGCCGAAAGGATTGTCCCGCAAAATTGTTTCCAGCCCTTTGGCGTCAAGGCCGGCGGAAACGCCCAGCACCGCCGCCCGCTGCAAATCGTTCGCGTCGACGATCGCCGCGCCGCGGCAGCCGGTGGCGATACGGATGGATTCGGCCGCTTTGTCGGAATCTCTCGGCCCGTAAACTATATGCTTGTCAAAAGGCGGCATGGTTCCTGTAACGTCGTCAATAAGCCTGGCCTGTTCGCCCGCCAGTTGGTAAAACACGCCGGGCCTTCCCGCCAGTTTGGCCAGAAACCCGGCGACGAAAGCGCACAATACCCGCAGCCGCCCTTCTTCCTCCATGAGCGCCTGCATACTGTGCCGGGCGGAAAGGCTGCCTTTTTGCGGGAAGAAGCGGCAGAGGATTTTGGCGAGGAAACACGGCCGCATGTCCTCCGGGCGTTTTGCCCGCCCCTGCGTGATCGCGAGGACGCTTTCCGCCACGGCTATGACGTCGTCGGCTTCAACCTGTCCACGCGTATATTCGGCGACAGCCTTGACGATATCGTCCCGTTCCGTCAATATCCTGGTCTTTACCGGCACAACCTTCATAGTTTCATCCCCTTTGCCGCGCCGTCACGGATCTCTTCCAAAGGCAGGCGAAGAGCCGTTTTTCTTATTTTGGGCGCGCCGCGCCCCACCAAAGAGCAATAAAGGTCAATCGTTATGTCGACCATGCCGGCGAACAATTCGGAAACGGAAACGCCCTCTTGGGGCACAAATTCCATTGTCAGGATAAAATTGCCGCGCATGCCGGCGCGCGCGATAAAAGCTTCCAGATAGCCGTCGCCGCGCCGCGCCGCCTCCCTTTCCAGCCGGGCGCTCAAAAGCCCGAGGTCAAATTGTTCCCGGGGCAAAAGCGGACGCGCGAAGGCGTCCAGCACAATCCCGTCCTGCCGGCCGGCGTTCGCGAAAGGCACTTTGAGGGAGAAAACCGCCCGCCGCTCATCTATCAGGTCGCAGGACAACTTTTCGCGCTCCTTTGGCAAAATGGCGACCGCCTCGTCGCCCTGCGCCGCTATATAAACGCAAACAGCCGCCGCCAGCAAAAGCGCGGCCGCCAAAAGCACATAAACGGCCGTCACGGTTCGCCCCCGGCGGCGGACTTTTCCTTTTCGTAAAAACTAAGAAGCGGCTGATAAAATTCATCGCAAAGCCGCGCGACCTTGCCGCCCGCATTGGTAAAAACGTTGCAGGTATGGCCTTCGGCCAGCAATGCGGCATCGGCGCGCCGGCGCGCCTGGTAGGAAAACACCATCTTTGCCCGCGTCAATTCGGGCATTGTTACCTGTATGCCAAGGCAATCGCCGTAACGCGCGGAAACCTTGTAAACGCAACGCGCGTCGCTGATCGGAAAAGAATAGCCGGCTTTCATCAAGTCCCAAAGATCAATGCCGGCGGCTTTCAAAAAAGCCACCCTGGCAGACTCGAACCACCGAAAGTAATTGGCGTGGTGCGCCACGCCCATCATGTCGGTGTCGGCGAAACGGACCGTTTCTTCAAAAGAGAACAATGCTTACCCCTCCCCCCCACGCGGCCGTGTTCCTTTGGCGGGCCCTGCGCTACTGCATGTCGGCCATTTTATGGGTTTGAAAGGACAGCCCCCATTTTTTGGAACCTTTGCGCATATTAAGCTTGCCCAAGGTTTGAATGGTCGGCAGGACGTTGAATTTCTCGTCAATGGAACAGCAAGGCGAAAGATAATAATGCTGCGCGACAATGCGATCTTCAATGAACACGCAAAAATCAAACACGTCGCCGTCCACCACCACCCGCACCTCGTCGGCGAAACTTATCGCCGAGGCGTTTTCGTACAAAGAGGCGTAAAAGGATTTAGGGGAAACGGATATATAGTTGAAAAGCAGTTCCGCTTCCTCCGGCAGTCCGTTGACGCCGTTGGTTTCCAAGGCCAGCCAATACCCGTGGCTTTTCAGCAAACGCGCCAAATCAAGCAAATTCTCGTGCATGGTCGGCTCCCCGCCGGTAATGACGACGTTCTTGACCTCAAAAGCCCGCACAATGGAAAGGATGGCATCAATGTCCATTTCGTCGTTTGCCGCAAAATCGGTGTCGCACCAAACGCAGTGGAGGTTGCAGCCGGACAGCCGGATAAAAACAGCCGGCCTGCCGGTGTTGAAGCCTTCGCCCTGCAAAGAATAAAAAATTTCATTTATCAGAAACGTACTCATCGCATGCGCTCTCCTTAAATATCATAATTCAGGGATCTCCGGCCGGCCAAACCGCGCCGCACCAAACGCGCGCTGCGGCATGTCAAGGGAAATGTCCGCTTTTCGCCCGCTTTGGCGCGATTCATTTCGCTTCTTTTTCCGCCGCGTACTCGCGGTAGCCGCGCTCGCGCAGCATGCAGGCGGGGCAGCTGCCGCAGCCGCCGCGCACGTTGTTGTAGCAGCTGTGCGTCCGCGCCCTTATGAACTCAAGGCGGCCCAAGCTGTCGGCAAGCGCCCAGGTCTGTTTCTTGCTAAGCCACATGAGCGGCGTGATAAGCCTGAATTCATAGTCCATGGCGAGATTTAAAGTAACATTGAGCGATTTTACGAAAATATCGCGGCAGTCGGGGTAGCCGCTGAAATCAGTTTGGCAGACGCCGGCGACAATGTCTTTGACGTCCTTGCTTTTAGCGTAAACGGCCGCCAGGAAAAGAAACAACATATTGCGTCCGTCCACGACCGTATTGGGGTATTTGTTCCCTTGCTTTATTTCGCCGCCGCCCTTTAAAAGCGCGCTTTGCGCGATTTGGCCTAAAAGCCCGGCGTCCATGACCGTATGCCTGACCTTTAGCTCTTTTGCGATTGACTGCGCCGCTTCCAGCTCCAATTCGTGCTTTTGCCCATAAGAAAAAGACAAGGCTTCCACATTTTCCGCGCCGCGCAAACTTATTGCCTGCAACAGGCAGGTGGCGCTGTCCTGCCCGCCGGAAAACACCACCACCGCTTTCATCAATAAGGAACATCTCCCGCGAAAATTTATATATCTTTTGCCAACTTCGACAATTATCGCGATATTCCTGCAACAGGGCGGGGGAATTTTAACGGCGCGTTGTCCGCCGCCTTATTTGCGCCCTGTGCCGTATACGCCGTCGTCTTCGCCCAGAACAAAATATATGGCCTTGCCTCCCGCTACCAGCTTGCCGTCCTCCGCGCGGACTTCGGCTTTGGCGTGCAGTATTGTCCTGCCCGCCTGTTCCATTTCCGCCGAAGCGTACAAAAACCCGCCGATTTTGGCCGGGGCGTAGTACACGGTATTGGTCTCAATAGTTACTATCTTATATTTCAGGGTGCGCAAAGCGATGCCGGTTACCGAATCCACCAGCGCCGCGCAAATGCCGCCGTGCGCGATGCCGTAAGAGTTCGCGTGGACGGAAAAAAGCGGCATCCGGATCCGCGCGCTCCCGCGCGCGGTATCTATTACCTCTATGCCCATGAATTTGTTAAACGCAACGTCATTGTTAAAATGCGACTTAATAAATTCCGCCCAGTCGGACACTGCCAAAACATCCCTTTCCCCATGCCGCCAAGGCTTTTTTATTTTACGACTATCCGATGGTAAGTCTTTTTGCCTTTGCGGAGCAGAAGGCTGCCGTCGCCGTCAAACATGGCCGGGGCAAACGCTGCTTCCGGATCGGTTATTTTTTCCTCGCCGACGTAAATGCCGCCGCCGGCGATCAACCGCCTGGCTTCGCTCTTGCTGGCGGTTATGCCGGCGGCCGCCAGGACATCCGCCATCTTCCCGCCTTGCTGCTGCTTGGCGATAAAAACCGTCGGCGCGTTTTCCACGCCGCCGCCCGCGCCAAAGAGCGCCTCGGCGGTTCCGGCCGCTTTTTCGGCTTCTTGCGCGCCGTGGACAAGGCTGGTTACTTCAAAGGCCAAGATTTTTTTGGCGTAATTTATTTCTTTGTCGCGAAGCGACCCTAAGCGGCGCACTTCATCCATCGGCAGCCAAGTGAGCAAGGCCAGGCACTCCATTACATCGGCATCGTCGACATTGCGCCAGTATTGATAAAAGTCATAGGGGGAAGTTTTTTCCGCGTCCAGCCACAAGGCCCCTTTTTCTGTTTTGCCCATTTTCTTGCCTTCGCCGGTTGTCAGCAGTTTCGAGGTAAGGCAAAAAGCGCCCGCGCCTTCTTTTTTGCGGATAAGCTCAACCCCGGCCAAAAGGTTTGACCATTGGTCGTCGCCGCCCATTTGCAGCACGCAGCCATAACGTCGGTAAAGCTCAAGAAAATCGTAAGCCTGCATGAGCATGTAATTGAATTCAAAAAAAGACAGCCCTTTTTCCATGCGCTGCTTGAAACATTCGGCCGTGAGCATACGGTTGACGGAAAAATGCACGCCTACTTCCCGCAGAAAATTGATATAGTTAAGATCCAGCAGCCACTCGGCGTTGTTTTCCATGAGCGCCCGGCCGTTTCCGAAGTCGATGAATTTAGCCATCTGCTTTTTGAACCGCCCGGCGTTATGGGCGATTTCCTCTTTGGACATAATGCGGCGCATGTTGTCCTTGCCGCTGGGATCCCCCACCATGGCGGTGCCGCCGCCCAAGAGGCAGATGGGGCGGTGCCCGGCTTTTTGCATGTGCGCCATGGACATGAGCGCGATGAAGTGCCCTATGTGCAAACTGTCCGCCGTTGGGTCAAAACCGATATAAAAAGTTATTTTTTCCTTTTTCAGCAACGCGGCAATTTCTTCCTCGTGGGACAGTTGTTTGACAAACCCGCGTTCTTTCAATATGTCAAGAGCTGACATCGGCAACCTCCTGCATTGTCTGATGAAATATATAGCGAGCCGGCGCACCCGTCACGTATGCTTTTTCCTGGCAAAAGAAGGCTTTATGCCAAGAGTCCCGCGGTATTTGGCAACGGTGCGGCGGGCGATCGTGATGCCTTCCTGCGCAAGCAGGTCGGCCATTTTTTTATCGCTCATGCCGGTTTCGGATTTGGCTATTTCCGCTATGCGTTTTTTTATTTGGGCAAAATTAACTTTACGGCCGGAATCGGTATTTATGCCGGAGGGGAAAAAGGCTTTAAGGGGAATGGAGCCGTGCGGCGTCTGGGCGTACTTTCCGCTGATCGCGCGGCTTACCGTAGACTCGTGCACGGCGGCTATACGGGCGACCTCCCGTAAAGTGAGCGGGCGCATGTGCAGAAAGCCAAATTCCAAAAAATCGCGTTGCAGCTCGACGATGATTTCACTGACCTTGCGCATGGTTTTTTCGCGTTGCTCCAGGCACTGGATGATCCACTGCGCCGAGCGCAAGTTTTTATTGATATATTTTTGCGTTTCCTTGTCAACATTTTTGCGCAAGAGGGCATATTCATCCTGTATGCGCAAGGCACGCAGATAAATGGGGTTCAAATATACAACGAACTGGTTTTCTGCTTTCCGGATAATTATGTCAGGCGTTATGTATTGCGCTTCGGCGTCTTCCAGCCAGCCGTTGACCGGGCGGGGGCTAAGCTTTTTGATGATGCCGACCGCCGCCGTTACCTCCGGCAGGCCGCAGCCTACCGCCATGGCGATGCTTTCAAAATCTTTTTGCGCAAGCGCGGACAAATGATCGCGCACTATGGCCTTAGCCAGAACAACATCGGCGCAGTCCGCCTTTTTGTTCAGTTGCAGGAGCAGGAATTCGGCTATGTTCAAGGACGCGAACCCCGGCGGCTCAATGTCCTGTATGGCTTTTCTCACGTTGTTTACGGCTTGCCGGGTGGTGTTTAGTTTTTCCGCTATGCGGCCAAGCGGCTGCTCAAGATAGCCGCTTGCGTTAAGCGAACCCACAATGTATTCGGCGATAGCTTTTTCTTCGGCGGTTGTTATGCTCAGGGCGATTTGCTGCATGATATAATCATGCAGGCTGGTATTTTGCTTCGCTAAAGGGTAAGGGGCGCCGACGTCCGGAGAATTTTGGCCGCGCGCCAACGGCCAGCGCTCCTCAAATTGAGGCGGCCCGTCCTCGGCAAAATCCAGCACGGGATTTTCCAGCACTTCTTTGTCGAGCAATTCATTAAGCTCCTGCCCCGACATGGCGAGAATGGCGATGGCCTGGACAAGCTGCTGGGTCATATTCAATTTCTGCTGTATTTCGATCTTCAATGTATTCATAAAAATACATCCGTAAATATTATTGAAAAATCTGACATTGTGAACACTCTAAATAACTATACCATAAAAAGCGTTTTTTGTGGACGGCCAAATAATAAAAAATAGCGCCTTTAACTGCGCGGGGAAGGCGCGGCGCCTTCGTCCGCCCCTTCGGGCTGTTTTCTGATTTTGACGCGTACGATGCGCAAATTGACGACTTCCGCTACTTCAAATTGATAGCCGCCGCACGAGAATATCTGCCCGGGCGCCGGATCGACGCCTATCCGGCAATAAAGCCAGCCGCCGATGGTATCGGCCGCCTCTGTGTCAAGCTCCAGCCCCAGGAGATTGTTTATGTCTTCAACCAGCACCAGGCCGTCCACCGAGTAGCCTTCCGAAATTTCCTCGACGGGTTCCCGTTCCTCGTCGAATTCATCCCGGATTTCGCCGAAAACCTCTTCGACAATGTCCTCAAGCGTTACTATGCCGGCCGTGCCGCCGTACTCGTCGATCAAAAGCACTATTTGCGCCCGTTCTTTTTGCATCTGCTTAAAAAGTTCGGAAATGCATAGTGTTTCGGGCACGGTGTTCAGCGGCCTGATAAGGGAATTTATGTCTTTTTTGGTTTGTTTGGCCAGCATGTAGAGGATGTCTTTGGTGTGGACGAACCCGATGATGTTGTCTTTGTCCGTGCCGCAGACGGGGAATCTGGTAAGCTGTTCGCGCAGGGCTATTTCCAGGTTGTCCTCAAAGCTTTTATTGGTATAAAGGCAAATCATTTCCGTGCGCGGGATCATGATTTCTCTGGCCGTGCGGTCGGAAAAGTCAATGACGTTGTCCATCAGCGACATTTCCGTCTGATCAATCAGCCCGCTTTTGTGGCTCTCCTCAAAGAGCTGGCGCAGTTCTTCGTCGGAATGGGCCGCCTCGTGCGGCGTGTCTATTTTCACGCCGATGCCGGCAAGAAGCTTGTTGGACAAAGTGTTGAGCAGCCAAATAAAAGGATACATGGCCTTGTAAAAAGCGATCAGCGGCAAAGCGGTAAAAAGCGTTACGGTTTCCGCCATTTGGATCGACAAGGTTTTAGGCATGAGTTCCCCCAATATTATATGCAGGGCGGTAATAATGGAGAAAGCGGCGATAAAAGATATGCTGCCGACGGCGCCGGCCGGCAGGCCGAAATCATAAAGCAGCGGCGCTATCATGTGGGCGACCGCCGGCTCGCCTATCCAGCCAAGGCCGAGCGAAGCCAGGGTTATGCCCAGTTGGCAGGCCGACAGGTAAGCGTCCAAGCTTTCGGCAATGGCGCGGGCGTAACGCGCCCGGCGGTTTCCCTCCCGCACCAGCGTATCCAACCTTCCCGCGCGTACCTTGACCATGGAAAATTCCGCCGCCACAAAAAAACCGTTCAGGCCGACAAGCAAAAATACCGCCAGGATGTTGAAGAAGACGCTGAAAATACTCAGGCCGTTTATAGGCCACCCCTCCTTTTAAATGGGAAACAGTATCAAGGCAACCTCTGACAATCGTGTGCGCGCCGCTTGCGGCAAAAGAGTTTTTCGCCCGGCATAACGGCAGTGTTTTTGCCAAAGGCGCGCGAAAACCTGGCCGCCGCCCGGGCGGGAAAAGTTTGGGCGGAGCGCCGCAAGGGATTGCTGGAGGGCGGACTTCGCAGCCCACGACAAAAACGAGCTGCTGCCGCAATTAATGTTATAGCGCTGCCCGGCAATAATTGCGGCGTCCTTTTTGTTCGCCGCGGCGCCGGACATCGCCATTAGAGATTCCTGAAGACCAAGCTGCGTTTCGCGGGAAAACAATGCGGCCCGGCCAAACGCAAGGCAAACAATCCCTAAATAAGGCGGCCGCAAAACGTGCCCGCCCCGTCCGAGCCGAAGATAGTGGCATGGAGGGCGAAAGGGCAAGGGCCGGAAAAATCTTAAATCGGGAAGAAGGTCCCTATATTCATTGCTGCTGATAAATTCCATCATTTTCTGTTCAGCGCGGTGGATTTGTCGGCCGCGCTTGGTATAGCGCTTCAACCAAAAAATATTAAGGTCGCTGCAAAGTATAATGATAACATAATTATGGAACATAGTAAAGATTATCGGCGAAATGACCATCCGGCAGCCGGGCGCGTGTCCGACGGAGAGTTTACGGCGCGGCCATGCGGACGTTTTTTTGTGGCTTGCCCATTCGTATATTTATTGCAAGTTGCGGAATTGGCGAAACGTCCCTGCGATTACGATAGCGATTGCATCCTTTCGCGCCGCAAAAATACGGCGAGCATTCTTTGGCCAACTCTACGCCCGCAAAGCATTCCGTTATCTTCAGCCCTCTTTCTTCTCTCATGCTCTCATTATATCCTGTCTTCCCTGCTTTTGGAAAATTGATTTTTGTGCGCGATGGAAAATCCATGTTGACATAAAGACCGTTATCATGTATCATTGTACAGTAATCTTAAAGTTGTTATGATAAAGTCGGATGGTTTCCGCGCTTTCGGCGCGGCGGATCGCAGATGACGGCCATGTTGGCAATTTGCGCTGATGTAGCTCAGTCGGTAGAGCGTATCCTTGGTAAGGATAAGGTCACCGGTTCAATCCCGGTCATCAGCTCCAATTTTATGGCGGCGTAGCTCAGCTGGCTAGAGCATTCGGTTCATACCCGAAGTGTCCGGGGTTCAAATCCCTGCGCCGCCACCAAATCGAAGGGCAAGGCATGTCGTCTATTAAGGATATATGACATGTTTTTTAATTGGATTGGCAAAAAGGCCGGGCGGGCGGGCGCAAATGCCCCGATGCGGCATTTAAAGGCATGAGGAGGCAGGAAAAATGGCAAAACAAAAATACGAGCGCACAAAACCCCACGTGAACATAGGGACGATCGGGCACGTCGACCACGGCAAGACGACGCTCACGGCGGCGATCACCAAAGTGC
>JAISLQ010000061.1 GCA_031290885.1 Acidaminococcales bacterium | reverse complement strand
CGCGTCGGGCAGGTCAAGACCGACTTCACCCAACATAGCGGCAACCTCGCCGGCTCGACCTACGACGCCAAATCCGTCTACTATGGCCTGCACCTCGGCGTGGGCTACATAAAGGAACTAAAGGGCGACGCCGCCCTCGACCTTTACACCAAGATCCTCTATACGCGCGCGGGCAGCGACTCGGTGAGCGTGCTGGGGCACCCGGTGGAACTTGACGCCGTAACCTCCCTGCGCTGGCGGGCGGGCCTAAGGTATACCAAGGCGGTAGGGGAAAAGAACGAATTTTACGCTGGGCTGGCCTACGACCACGAATTTGACGGCAAAGCCAAAGGGACGGCTGAAGGGTCGCCGATCGAGTCGCCGAAGATGAAAGGCGGCACCGGCATAGGGGAACTCGGCGTAACCTTCAAAGGCAAGAACAGCTTGGTCGACCTCAAAGTGGAAGGCTACACCGGCAAGCGCGAAGGCGTGGGCTTCGCCGCGCAGTTCAAATGGTTCTTCTAAAGGCGGGCGCTGCCTGAACCTTTCTTTGGATGGCTCGGCTTGCCTTTTGGGCAAGCGCCGAACGCGCCCCCTAGCAAAGCCCGCCCATCAGGCAAGGCGCGGGCGGCAAAGATTTCGCGTATCCTTCTGGTTTGCGCTATATTGCCCTGCGCGGGGCTTGCCCCGCACGGCAAAGGCTCCCTGCTGCGAGCGGGGAGCCTTTTGCTTTCGCTGCGCGCAAGCGGCGCGGCCGGGGCGCTTTGCGCAAAAAACTTGCGGCAGCGTTATTTCCGCCCTTTTGCGGGACAACGGCGCGCAAAAGGGCTTCGCGCCGCCCCCTGCTTGGCCATGGCCGAACCTGCGCGGGATGCCCACGAAAACCGGCCCCCGGCGCGCGCCCGGCAGATAGCAAAAGAGGCGGCCCCAAGCCGCCCAAACAGGCTTTGGCGCAAGCCGGACTTTTGCGGCGGCGCGGCGCAAAGTGGTTCCCAACAATACTCAAGTAAATTTTTTGCAATTTTTGCTTGCAGATACTATAATAAAAAGCAATGGGAGCTTGTTTCTACGGTAAGCCGGCGAACGGCCAGAGAGGTGAAATTGATGGACGGCATTGCCCGATATATTGAACGCGCCGTATTGAAGCCGGGCGTTACGCCGCAGGAGATCGCCGCCGCTTGCGCGGAAGTGGAAAAGCACGGGTTTCGCGGCCTTTGCGTCAATTCCGGGCGGGCCGCCGGCGGCATACGCCCCGGGACGCGGGCCCTGCGCCTCTTAAAGGCGGGGGGCGGGTTATATCGGCACCAGCGCCGGGCCGATTTTTGCGGCCAAGCATGATGGGCGATTCTTTTCGAGTGCATGTCCTGGCGAGCGGCAGCAAAGGCAACGCTGTTCTCGTAGGCGCCGGGCGCACGACCATTATGATCGACGCCGGGATAAGCGCCCGGCGGCTTGAGCGGGAACTGGGCGGGCTGGGCCTTGGGGCGCGGGACTTGGCGGGCATATTCATAACGCACGAACATACCGACCATGTGAAGGGGCTTCCGGCGTTTGCGGAAAAATCGCAGGTACAGGTGTTTGCCCGGGAGGAAACTTGGCTGGCGCTCGAAGGCCTCAGAAAGATCCCGCCCGGCTGCCGCCGCCTTTTGCCCATGCGGGAGACCGCCGTCGGCGATCTTTGCGTAAGGCCTTTCGCCGTTTCGCACGATGCGGCGGCGCCGGTCGGCTTTAACATTTTTTACCGATCCCGAAAATGTTCGCTGGCTACCGATCTGGGCTTTGCCGGCGAGGAGGTAAAGGCCGCCCTGTCGGGCAGCGACGTGTTCATCGTCGAGGCCAACCACGACGAAAAAATGCTGGCCGGCGGCTCTTACCCGCCGGCCATGAAAAAAAGGATCGGCGGCGGCAAAGGCCACTTGTCCAACACACAAGCCGGGCGGCTGCTCGCCGAAGTGTGCGGCGGCAAAACAACGCAGGTTTTTCTCGCGCATTTGAGCCGGGAAAACAACCGCCCGGAGCTTGCGCAAAAAACCGTCGCGGACATTTTGGCCGGGCGCGGCGCGGCGGGCGCGTCCATATACGTAACGAGCCAGGAAGTCCTGGTAAGCAATTACGGCAGGGAGAGTGATGTGAAGTGAATGCTTTAAAGCGTTTATTGTCGCAATCGGCAAGCATTCTGACGGGAATGGCCATCGGCGTTTTTGTGCTCGGCTGCGGGCTGGCCGCGCCGGGCATTATCAACAATAATGCCGCCGGTTACGGGCAGGACATAAATAGCGCCAAAGCCCAGCCCTCCATATCGGCCGCGCGCAATACCCCGGTCGTGCGCGCGGCGCAAAGGGTCGCCCCGGCGGTCGTCGGCATAGCCAACAAGGGCTATATCAGGGACTTTTTCAGCGGACGCAAGGTGATTGTCGACCGCGGGCAAGGCTCGGGCGTCATCTTTGACCAGTCCGGCCTTATAGTAACCAACAACCACGTGGTGGAAGACGCGCAGGAACTGGTAATAAGCCTGATAGACGGGCGCACTTTCCCCGGCAGGGTGCTGGGCACCGATCCGGCGACCGATCTGGCGGTGGTCAAAATCGAGGGGGGCAAGGATCTGCCGGTCGCGCAATTTGGCAATTCTTCCGAAATAGTCGTGGGCGAACCCGCCATAGCCATAGGCAACCCGCTTGACATGGAATTTCGCGGCAGCGTTACGCTCGGCGTAATCAGCGCGCTCAACCGCACGCTGGAAATAGGCGACCAAAGATACCAGCTTTTGCAGACCGACGCCGCCATCAACCCCGGCAACAGCGGCGGCGCTTTAGTTAACGCCGACGGCCTGGTCATAGGCATAAACAGCGCCAAGATCAATTACGCCGGCGTCGAGGGCATGGGGTTTGCCATACCGATCGACGCGGTCAAGCCGATCGTCAAGGACCTTATCGAAAAGGGCAAGGTTACGAGGCCGTATTTGGGCGTAAACCTTTTGGACAGCAAAACGGCGGCTTTTTATTACGGCTACCGGTTTGAAAAGGGCCTTCTGATCAGCAGGGCGCTGGAAAACAGCCCGGCCGCCAAAGCCGGCCTGCGCCAAGGCGATATCATCGTCAAGGTAAACGGCGTCGAGGTAAACAGGGTGGTGGAACTGCGCGCGGAGCTGAACAAACTTTCCGTCGGGCAAACGGCGGAATTGTCCATCAGCCGCGACGGACGGCTTATAAGCGTGGCGGTCGCCCTGGAAAAATTGCCGGACTGATGTTTTTGTGAAAATAAACATCATCGCCATCGGCGGGCTAAAAGAAACTTATCTTAGGGCGGCGGCGGCGGAATACGTAAAAAGGCTGCGCCCCTATTGCTCTTTGTCCGTCGCCGAATGCCCAAAAGAAAAAGCGCCGGCAAAACCTTCGGCCGCCGACAGGGCCCGCGCGCTGGAGCAGGAAGGGGAAAGATTGCTCGCGCAGGTCAAGGGCGGCGATTTTGCCATAGCGCTGGATGTCGGCGGCGGCAAAATGTCGTCGGCGGAGTTTTCCGGCCTGCTGGCGCAAAACGCCCTGTCGGGCGGCGGCCGCGTGGCATTTTTGCTGGGGGGCGCTTATGGACTGTCGGACAAAGTGCGGCAAGCGGCGGATGTTCTGCTTTCTTTGTCGGACTTTACCTTTACCCACCAAATGGCGCGTTTGCTGCTGCTTGAACAAATATACCGGGCTTTCAAGATAATGAACAAGGAAAAATACCACAATTAGCCGCAGGCGAAACCGGGGGACGAATATACGCACGGGGGTATCTCTTTTGAAAAGCAAAGTTTATGTGGCCTACCTTAACGATGGCCAAAAACATCGCAGCAACCAGAAAAAAGTGGACGAGCTGTTTTTAGCGGCGGGTTTCGACAAGCTGCTTTCCGCGGGCGATCTCGCGGCCGTAAAGCTGCACGTGGGGGAGGCCGGCCTCGACACTTATATCAACCCGATATTCCTGCGCCCGGTAACGGACAGGATAAAAGCGGCCGGGGCGCACCCTTTCCTTACCGACACCAACACCCTTTATTCCGGCTCGCGCCATAACTCGCCGCAGCATATCATGACGGCCACGGCGCACGGCTTTGTGCCGGAAGTAACCGGCGCGCCTTTTATCGTGGCGGACGGGCTTAAAGGCGAAAACTACAGGAGAGTCGAGATTGGCGGAAAGCATTTTGCCAGCGCGGCTATAGCCACGGATGTGCTTGACGCCGATTTCATGCTGGTTTTCAGCCATTTCAAGGGGCATGAGCTGGCCGGCTTCGGCGGCGCGCTGAAAAACGTCGCGATGGGCTGCGCCCCGCCGATAGGAAAGCGCGAGCAGCACGCCATAAAAATGTACGCCAGCGGCAAAAAATGCGTCGGCTGCGGCCAGTGCGCAAAAATCTGCCCCGTGGCCGCCGTCGCCTTTGCCGAAGGGCAAAAGGCCAAAATAGATCCTGCTGTCTGCATCGGCTGCGGCGAATGTATGGCCGTTTGTCCGACAAAGGCGATCGCCCCGGATTGGAACGCCGACATAGGCGATTTTCTTGAGCGCATGGCCGAATACGCTTATGCCGCCTTGCTCGGCAAAAAGGGCAAAGCCGCCTATATTACCCTCGCGGCCTCGGTTACCCCTTATTGCGACTGCGTGCCTTGGAGCGACGCGCCTTTGGTGCCCGACATAGGCTTTCTCGCTTCCGCCGACCCGGTGGCCATTGACCAGGCGGCGCTCGATCTGGTCAACAAACAGGCGGGGCTGGCCGATTCCGAATACGCAAGGCCGGTCCCGCCCGGCGAAGATAAATTCCTCGCCCTGCGCCCCGCCGTGGACGGGCGGCGCGCGCTCGCCTACGCCGAGGAATTGGGCATGGGCTCGCGCGAATATGAGCTCATAGCCATCTGATGCAAAGGAAACAACATGCCGTTTAAAAAGCTGCTCAAAGTGGACGGACGGCGAAAAGCTTTGAGTTTTCTCGTCGTGAGCGCCATTATGTGGAGTTTCGGCGGCCTGTTCATTAAATATATTGAATGGAACTCTTTGGCGATTGCCGGCACGCGCGGCCTGATCGCCGCCTTGGCCGTCGCGTTGGCCTTGCCGGAGTCCGTGCGGCTGCCGCAGAACAAATTTGTCTGGCTTTGCGCCTTTTCCTACGCCGGCATGTGCGGCACGCTGGTTGTCGCCACCAAACTTACCACCGCCGCCAACGCTATATTTCTGCAATATACGGCGCCCATTTACGTTACGCTCATCAGCGCGTGTTTTTTCCGGGAGAAAATAAAGCCCTTGGACGCCATGGTTGTTTTGAGCACGGTCTTGGGCATGGCGCTGTTTTTCGTGGGGGACTTTTCCTTTGCAAACATCCTCGGCAACCTCGTCGGCATAATTAGCGGCGTTTGTTTTGCCGTCATGGTCATAGGCTTTCGTTTCATAAAAGAAGCGGAACCGGCGGCGGCCATCTTTTGCGGCAATGTAATATTGTTTTTGCTGTCGGCGCCTTTTATGGGCGGCCCCGCGCCGGAAGCGGGCGAATGGCTGGCGCTTATTTTCTTGGGCGTTTTCCAGATAGGGATATCTTACGCGATGTACAGCCGCGCCATTGTGCGGGTAACCTCGCTGGAAGGGGTTATCGTCCCCACTATAGAACCGATGCTGAACCCGCTCTGGGTATTTCTCTTTATCGGCGAACGGCCGTCCAACGCGGCGATTGTCGGCGGCGCCATCGTCTTGATGTCCATAACCTTTTATTGTTTGCGAAAAAAATGAAAAGCCCCGGACTGTCCCAGGCCGCCCGCCAAGGCCGGCAAAGCGGCGTCAAATATAAAACCCGCCGTTTACGTTGAGGACCTCGCCGGTGATAAAATCGTTGGCGGCGAGAAACAAGGCCGCCCGGGCTATGTCCTGCGGCCGCCCGATCCGGCCGAGCGGCGTCGCCTCTGTCAGCGCTTGCCGCTCCGCCTTTGCCAGGGCGCCGTTCATGTCCGTGTCTATCACCCCGGGCGCTATGCAATTAACGCGTATCCCGGACGGGCCCAATTCCTTGGCCAGCGCTTTTGTCAGGCCGACGATCCCCGCCTTGGCGGCGGAATAATGCGCCTCGCAGGAGCCGCCCGCGACCCCCCAAACGGATGCGATGTTGATAATGCAGCCGCGCTTTGCGCGCAGCATGTAGGGCAGGGCGGCCTGGGAGCATAAAAAAACGGATTTTAAATTTGCCGCCAGCATATTGTCCCAGTCGGCTTCGCTAAGTTGCGTGAATTCCTTTGTCTGCGCGATGCCGGCGTTATTGACCAATACATCCGTCTTGTCCGCCAGGGCGAACAGGGCGTCCACCTCTTTTTTCGCCGTAACGTCCGCCCGCGCGGGGATGAGCGTTTGCCCCGCCCGCGCGCAGCTTTCCGCCAAAAGGCGCAAAGGCTCGTAAGTTTTGTGATAATTGGCGTACACCCGGCAGCCTTCTTGCGCGAACAAGACGGCCGTTGCGTAGCCGATGCCCTTGGAAGCCCCTGTTACCAGGACGTTTCTTTCTGTCATGTCAACACTCTCCGCCTTGTTTTTATGCTGTTCTCAGTTTAAAACGCTAATAGGCCTTGCGCGGCAAAATAAATATCGGGAGAAGAAAAAATGCCTTACGAATGGGACAAAAGTTTGGAAACAGGCCACAAGATGATCGACAACCAGCACAAACAACTGGTTGCCGCCCTTAACGCGCTCATCGCGGCTTGCCGGAGCGGGCAAGGGCACGCGGAAGTAGCCAACACCATGGAATTTCTGGCCGCCTACACCATAAAGCACTTTGCCGACGAAGAAAAACTCCAGGCGCAATACGACTATCCTTGTTACCTTGACCATAAACGCTATCACGAGGAATTCAAAATTACGGTGCGCGGCCTGACCGAGGAACTTTTGCGCGAAGGCCCTACCGATGAGGTCGCGGACAAGATTTCCTCCGTCATCGGCAATTGGCTGGTCAACCATATCAAAGGCGACGATTTTAAAATGGCCGCCTTTGTAAAAACAATGGAAAAGTGACCCCAGCCCGCAGGGAAGGCGCCAAAGCAGGCGGCGGGCAAACTTTGCGCCGCCCAATTGAAGGAACTAAGCCGCAATTTAAACAGGATGGAAAAGAGAATCAACAGCGCTTTCCCCCAATACGAAGGAATGGCCGGCCCTTTGCCCGAGATGGACGCCGCGCCCGCAAACCGGGAAAATTTGCTGAAGATCTTCGAAGAATTGCCGCAAACGACAAAAGGGCAAGGCGATGCCGCCTTTCGGCGGAAAAGCAAAGAGCGCCCCAAAGAGGCGGCCATAGCCTTGGCCATGGAAAGCGGGGCGGCCGGCGGCAAAAAATGGGAATAAAAAAAGCGGTTGGCGGCATTAAAAACAGGCTGCGGGAAACCGTCCTATTGCCGCAAAACAACAAGGGCCGCAAGTGCCCACGGCCGGCGGCGGCGGCTTGTGGCAAACGGCAAGAATAGGGGGGCGCCTTTTCCCGGCGCATTTGTCCCCTTATTTTTTTGTTTGGCCAGGCGGCGCTTGCCGGCTCCCGTCCGTCGTTAAAAGGCCGGCCTTTGCGTACAGGCCGTAAAAGTGATGGGTCGGCCCGTTCCCCTTGCCGATGCCCGGGGCGTGCCGGATGGCATCCGTAACATATTCTTTGGCCCGGGCGGCGGATTCTTCGACGCCATAGCCCAGCGCCAGACAGGCGGCGATGGCGGAAGAATAGGTGCAGCCCGTGCCGTGGGTGTTTTTGGTGTTTATGCGCTCGCCGCCGAAACAATGGTGCCGCTCGCCGTCAAAAAGTACGTCGATGGCTTCCCCCGCCCCGTGCCCGCCTTTCACTATGACGTTTTTGCAGCCCATGCCGTGCATGATCTCGGCCGCCCGCCTCATGTCGGCAGGGTTTTTTATTTTCAGGCCGGCAATCGCCTCGGCCTCGGGAATGTTGGGCGTCAGCACGTCGGCGAGCGGCAGTACGGTACGGACGAAAAAAGAAACGGCGTCCTCCCGCATCAGCGGGGCGCCTCCCTTGGCGTACATCACGGGATCGACGACAATATTGTCCGGCGCGTAAAACGACAATTTCCCCGCCGCCGCCGCCATACATTCGACCGAAGAGAGCATCCCGACCTTGACGGCATCCGCGCCGATGTCCTCAAAAACCGCGTCCATTTGTTTTTCCACCATGTCCGGCGAAACGTCCTGTATGCCGATGACCCGGGCGGTGTTTTCCGCCACGACCGACACGATGACGCTCATGCCGAAAACGCCGAAGGCGGAAAAAGTCTTGAGATCGGCTTGCACGCCGGCGCCGCCGCTACAGTCCGAGCCGGCGATGGACAGGACTTTTTTCATTGCTTTTTGGCCCTCCGTTCGTATGCTGCGTATTGCTTGCCCATTTGTTTCAACAAAGAAAGGGATACCGGCAACCTTTTCCGAAAAGCACAAAGCGCGGCGCTTTTGGGGCCGAATTGTTATGGCCGGCTTATTCAGCGGCACTATGTCAACCAATCCCAGCAGGGTTTCCCCGGTCATTGCGGATGGCGGCAGACATTCGGCAGGAAGAACTTCACGGCAAATCGCTTAGGCCTTTCGTTGGTTTTTGCGACAACCGGGCTATTTCATTTTGTATGTCCACGATGACGCCAATGTTGACAATTTCCTTTTTGCCGTTAACTTTTGCCTTAATTTTTGTATAAAGCTTGCGCCCCAAGTCTTTTATATGCGCTTGCGGACGTACATTGGCGAAATAATACCCGCGCCATGCGTCGGCGGTTTTGGGCGCGCACTTTCGTATCGCTTCCGACACAGCGCCGACATTGCGCTTGAAATTAAGCTGAAACCGGTTCGTTGCGCTGTTAAGTATCCATTCTTTTGCCACTATGCCTTCCCCCCGTTACGCTTGGCCGCGAATCTTTAAAAATTTGTCCATGTGTGTAAAAGGCAAAGATATGTCAACGAACGCGTAACCATGTTTCAACAAATGGGCGTTTACAAATGTTTTGTTGTCAAGATAAACATAGGCGGGCGTCCCATTGTCTTTGTAGGGAACGTCTTCTTGCTTTAAGAATACTTTTCGCCCGCGCAGTTTTGACCAAAGAAAATCAATGGCGCTTTCAAGGCGCGACACATCCTGCTTTATGCCTATCAGCCTTATTACCGCGCCTGTATTGAGCTCTAGCGCCTCCGGCGATATGACGCGTTTCACGTTAAATAATTTAGCTTCCGCCACTTTAGCCGCTTTGCTTATTTTCGAGCCATACTGGCGCGTTTTTATGTCGATTGCCTTGTCGAGTTTATGGCTGTCAACAAAACGGTAAGGCAATTCATTCAACAAGGCTTCCCGATCGACGTATTTTTCCGTATCATAGACAGTTTTGACGCAAGCGGAACCGAACAACGAGTTTTCCTCGACCTTGCGTTGCATGACGGCAATAAATTCGGGATTAATCTCGTAATTGATTGAATTGCGCCCTAATTCCCGCGCGACTTTTGCGGTTGTCCCGCTCCCGGCGAAAGGATCGAGAACTGTCTCCCCCGCAAAAGAAAACATCTTGATTAAGCGGCGCGGCAATTCATCGGGAAACATCGCGAGATGTTTGTCTTGTTTTGTCCCCGCGAAATTCCAATGCCCATTAAAATAAGCGTTCCATTCCAAGTTGGTCATTATGGAGCGTTCTTTTTGTTCTTTTGTCGGGGTATGCCCCTTGCCCGGCTTTTTGAACAAAAGGATGTATTCAAAGTCAAGCCTGACAATCCCGTTTCGGGGATAGGGGAAACTGCCCATAACGGCGCCGCCGCCGGTAGTGTTCATGGTGGTGCTTTTTTGCCATATAATTTTACCCATAAAATCAAGTCCGACGGTTTCACAAAATCTGATTATCTCGCTATGGATAGGGATAACCTTATAACGCCCGTAATAAACCGAACGGGCGAATTGATCCCCCACGTTTACGCAAAGGCGGCAGCCATCTTTTAAAACCCTGAAACACTCTTTCCAAACAATATTAAGGTTATTTATATATGTTTCGTAATCATCGTCAAAGCCGATTTGCCCGGCAACCCCATAATCTTTTAACTGCCAATACGGCGGCGAGGTAATTATAAGATCAACGCTTTTGCCGGCGACGTCATTCATCGCGCGGCAATCGGCGTTTATTATTGTATGCGTCGTTTGCATGTCGCCTTTACGCTCCGTTTGAGATCTGATACTGTACCCAGATGGAAACCATACTGTCTTTGCGGCCAATTTACCTCTAAAGGGCACATGCTGAATCGGCCTTTTTCGCCTTGCTATTTGTACGAAACGGTCTTTACGCCGTTTTGGTGAAAAAGCCGGCGCGCGTCCTCTATCGCCGCCGCGTCCGGCACTGCGTATTGGTGAAATTCCCGCCCTTTCCCCAAAGCCCGGTACTTTTCCTTGCCCAAATCATGGTAGGGCAAAAGTTCCGCCTCGGCGCCGGGCAGACATTCTTTCATAAAACAAGCGGTCGCCAGCAGGTTCTCTTCGGTAAAGTTCAGCCCCGGCACGCAAGGCACGCGTATGGTAAGCGGCATGCCCAGCCTGAAAAGCCTGACCGCGTTTTTTAAGATGAGGCGGTTGTCCCGGCCGGTGAAAGCCAAGTGTTTTTCCCTGTCCATACATTTCAGGTCGAAAAAAACATGGCGAAAAAAAGGAAAAATGTCCGCCGCCCCCGCCCAAGGGAAGAACCCCGAAGTTTCCAGCCAGAGGTCTATTCCCGCCCGGGAAAGCTCTCTCGCCGCGCTTCGGAGGAAAGGCCGCTGAAACAAAGGCTCCCCGCCGGAAAAAGTAACCCCGCCGCCGGAATAACGGAAAAACACTTCTTCCCGGCGCGCTTTTTTCACGATTTCCGCAACGCCCATCGTCTGCCCCAATACGCGCAAAGCCCCGTTCGGGCATATCGCGGCGCAAAGGCCGCAGGCGCGGCAGTTTTCCCGCCCGCCGCCCGCGCCGGGGAAAAGCCCTTGCGGACAGGCGGACTGGCAGGCGCGGCAACCGGAACACTTGTCTTTATAACAAACCAATTTGGGCGCAAAAGTCCAGGTTTCAGGATTGGCGCACCAGAGGCAGCGCAGCGGGCAGCCCAAAAGGAAAACCACCGTCCGCACGCCCTCGCCGTCGTGGGGAGAAAAACTTTGCAGTTGCAGCACATGGCCCTTGGCGCATTTTGCCATGGCGCCGCTCAAAAGCTGTCGTGGGCGTTCCTGGCAATGATCGCCTCCTGCATCTGCGGCGACAGGTTGACAAATTGAGTGCTGTAACCGGCCACCCGCACTAAAAGGTCTTTGTGCATTTCCGGCGCGGCCTGCGCCTTGCGCATGGTTTCGGTGGAAACGGTATTGAACTGCACATGAAAGGCCCCCAAAGAAAAGTAAGCCCGGATCAAGGCGCCCAAGTTCCGCCGGCCGCGGCCGGTGGCGAGCAAATCTTCCCCTAACCGAAGGTTAAGGAGAGTGCCGCCCGTATGCACGTCGTGGTTGATTTTGCCGCTGGAGCGCATGGCGGCGAGCGGGCTTTCCACATCGCTGCCGGCAAAAGGGGACACGCCTTCCGTCAAAGGCTGCCCGGCCTTGCGGCCGCACGGCAGGGCCCCGATTACCCGGCCGGTGGGTATATAGTTGGAAATGCCCATAAAAGCCGTGTTGAAAGGCTGGCCGAAAATATCCTTATAGGCGCGCGTTTCCCGGTAATAACAGTTGGAGATGTCCACGGCGATCCTGTCCACATAGTCGTCGTCGTTCCCGTACTTGGGCGCGCCCAGAGCCTTGCGGCGCAGCAGGCCGAAGCCTTCCCAGTCCGCGTCCAGCGCGGCGGACAATTCCGCCATGGTCGCCGCCTTTTCCGTAAAGACCAATTTTTTGACGGCGGCCAAAGAGTTGGCCGTTATGGCAAGGCCAATGCCGGTCAGCACCGGCCCCACCCTGTAATGGGCGCCCCCCTGGCTTAAGTCTACGCCTTTTTGCAGGCAGTCGTCAACACAGGCGGACAAAAAAGGCCTCGGAACCATTTCCGCGTGCAGCCTTTGCGCCGTTATGGTAGCGATAACCGAATGTCTGATGAGGTTGAGAAATTGCCGGAGGAAGGCTTGCCATACCTCTTCGTAGGTCTTAAACAAAGACGCGGGCTTTTCGGGAAGGCCCATGATCTCTCCCGTCAGGCGGCTTTTCCCTTCGTTCAGGGCGTATTCCAAAGCGGCGGCGAAATTTACGTTGACGGCGGAAGTCCATTCCCCCGTCTTGCGAAAATGCGGCACTACGCAGCCGCAATTGCTCCAATCGCGGGCGTCTTCCGGCTCGTAGCCGGCCTTGAGCAGCATCTGCGCCCCGGCCTGGTCGTTGTGGATGGCGGGGAACCCGGTCCCGGTGGCGACAAGGTCGCAAACCGCCTCCAAAAATTCCGGCGGGCAATCGTTGTGAATGCGCACGCTGAGGCCGGGCTGGTGCGTGCGCACGCTGTCCGTGGCCTTCAGGCAAAGGTAGGACAGGGCGTTGGTAGCGTCAAACCCGTCCCTGGTCCTGCCGCCCACCGTAAGGTTCTGGAACTGATTG
>JAISLQ010000060.1 GCA_031290885.1 Acidaminococcales bacterium | reverse complement strand
AACCGGCCCATACCCGGCATTAACAACAACGCCCTCCGCCGCTGGCCCCTGTTCCCTGGCTATGTGCGTGACAAGTTTGTCGAAGCCTTCAGCAAAACTGCTTTGGAAAATCCCGACCGCCGGGTCATCGAAATGGACTGGCTTAAAGTGTTTGACCGTCTGCGGAGCGAAATTTACAAATGCGGCTGCGGCGAAGTCTATTTTGCCCCGGCGGATGGATCCGTTCCCTGTCCCGCCTGCGGAAAAAAGGCCGACTTTGACATGTGCATTGAGATAGGCAAACGGCAATTCCCGGTCCACCGGCGCACCCGGCTGTATGAGTGCAACACGAACAACGAAAGCGATGATTTTTTTGCCATAAGCGCCTCAGCTCAAATAAACAGCGAAACCGGCGGCATAGAAATAAAAAACTGCTCAAAGAAAACATGGCTTGTCATCGGAAGGGATGGCAAACAGCGCTCAAAAACAGCGGGCAAAACCGTGGCGCTGGAAACTGGCGCAAGCATAGTGTTTGGAAACACAACCGCAAAGGTGGTATAGGAGGATATTATTATGGGTTTACAGGATGCAATCGAGGCGATCCCTCGCAAGACAATGGCGCTGTTCTTTTTGATAGACACATCGGGGAGCATGGCGGGATCAAAAATCGGCGCGGTGAATGCGGCAATAGCGGAAGTAATTCCTGAATTGCGGGATATTTCACAGGCCAACGCGGACGCGCTCATCAAGGTGGCGGCGCTGGAATTTTCCTACGGCGTTAAGTGGCTTACCCCGGAGCCTCTCGATGTTGATCTGTTCCAGTGGAACAACATCAATGCGGCGGGTGAAACCGATTTGGGCGAGGCCTGCATAGAATTGAGCGGTAAGCTCTCCACCAAAGCGTTTATGCGCGAAGCAACCGGATCTTTTGCCCCGGCGCTCTTTTTGATTTCCGATGGAGCGCCCACCGATGATTTTGACGCGGGCCTTGCGGAACTGCAAAAAAACAACTGGTACAGGCAGGCCATCAGGGTGGCAATCGCCATCGGCGACGATGCGGACAGGGGCGTGCTTGCAAAATTTACCGGCAGCACAGAAACGGTGCTGGAAGTGCACAACGCGGCGGCCCTCAAAAAACTAATAAAGTTTGTGTCGGTCCGGGCCTCAAAAATTGCAAGCCAGAGCGTTCAGGCAAGCGTGGTTTTGCAGCCGCTCAAGGCTGCCGGCACATACGCCGGATTGGAAGCTGCGGCGCAAACCGCCACCGTGGAAAACAATGTGGTTCCCGCCGTTCCCGTGACCGAAAAGCAGGAGGAGTTGGCTAAACAGATTGCGGAAGTAAAAGCGGACATATCTGATGAGGAGGAATGGTAAATGCCGAACCGGAAACCGGCTTTCACCTTTGCGGCCTCGGCGCAGGGGGAACGGCATAAAAAGCACGGGCAACCCTGCGAGGATTTTGCGCTCCATTACCGCGATGAAAGACATTCCTTTGCGGTGGTTTCGGACGGCCACGGCAATGATATGTGTTTTCGCAGCGGACGCGGAGCCCGCTTTGCCTGCGAAGCCGCTGCGGAATGTTTCAACAATTTTACTGATCAGATTCTTGTCGGTTATTTTCGGCGCGGAAAATTTGGCCCCCGGGATTTCTGCCCCGCCTTTGACAGGATTCTGCCCGGTTTGTGCGCCTCTATCCATGAAGCATGGAAACGGCGCGTGCTTTACGACTGGAGACATGACGCCCCTGACTTTGGAACACTGAATCTCGATCCCGCGGGGTATGATGAAAACATATTTGTCGCTTACGGCTGCACGCTTATTGCCGTTGCCGCGACAAATTCGTTTTGGTTTGGCGTACAAATTGGGGACGGCAAATGTGTCACCCTGGAAGACGGGGGCGGCTTTTCCGAGCCCATCCCCTGGGACGAGACTTGCCAGTTTAACATCACCACGTCACTCTGCGAAGAAAATGCGCCGGAACTTTTCCGTCATTTTGCCGGCGCCGAATTGCCGGAAGCTCTGTTTATCGGCACGGACGGTGTGGACACTTCGTTTTTGCTGGAAAAAAACGACGAAAAAATAGCCGGGATGTACCGAATCATTCTGGACAACTTTAAAGACGAAGGTTTTGAAAAGGGCCGTAGACAACTGGAAGATTTTTTGCCCGTCCTTACCGGGCGCGGTTCCGGCGATGATGTAAGCATCGCAGGAATATTGTTTCAACAGGAGAGGTGATATGCCAAAAGCATTGACATTTGCCCTGGACGGAAGATCCTTCAGCCTTACGCCCGAAAAAATTGACCGTAAAAAAATATACGGCTGGCAGGAAAAACTGGTGTTCGATGACGACAACAAGGAATGTACGCAGGCGTATACGGACGACACGGGCACGCTTGTTATGCCAAAAGGCGGCGTGGGCCTTGGTATTATATCCCCCGAAGGCGAATGGGTTGAACGGTCTTCACTCAAGGCGCAAACCCTTGAGGGCGGCGATGTGGGCCTTATTCGTTCCAGTTATGATGTGCCAAACGCGCTGTCAAAAAAAGCAAGCGATGAAGAATTTCTTGATTACACGATAACGGCGGCATATCAATTGGGCGGAGACAGCGCCTTTTGCGCCGCCCTGGGCGATGCTATTTACACCTTTGAGTATATCTACCGTGACGGCTACGAAACAACAAGCGCGTTTGTGCTGCAGAACAATGGAGCGGCGTTTTTGCTGTTGGGTTATGAAACCGGCATTGAAATGCTCGATTTGAATCAAACAGCCGAAATCGACGCCGGGGATGAAGACGCTGATGAAGAGGAAGAAGCAATTGACTTTACGATGATGTGACAGGAGGGACAGTATGCGCGGTCTCAATTTAATGAATGACAAGAAACGGGACGCGGTCGTCGCGTTTTCCCCCGCAGCCAAACGATCTAAAATAAAAATGATGCTTGCCGATGGGCGCGAAAAGAAAAACATACAGTTTGTAAAAACAACCGGCGGTTACGACGCGCTCCTGCGCCGGTATCATTCCGGCGAGGCTATTGCGGATGCGCTGGTCAAAGAGG
>JAISLQ010000059.1 GCA_031290885.1 Acidaminococcales bacterium | reverse complement strand
AGCCATGCCCAAAAGTTTTCAATTGGATTCAATTCGGGTGAATGCGCCGGCAAAAAGATTGGCCTGTGCCCATGTTTCTCCGCAAGCGGAACAAGCTTCGATTTGCGATGAAAAGCTGCTTTGTCCACGACGATTGCCGACTGTTGGTCAAGTTCGTCCATCGGCACGTTTTCAAGCCATGCCCCAAACAACTGGCTGTCCATTGTCCCTTCATATTGCAAAGGCGAAAGTATGCGCCCTACCATTTTGGCGGCTGCAATGCCCGCCCGGCGGCATTTTTTGCCGCTAACCAGCCCTATTGCCCCAAGGCCTTTCGGCGACCAACAATGCTCGCGGCACAGGTATGTGTCAATGCCTGTTTCATCAACATAAGCAATTCGAGACTTTGGGATTGATTCTGTTTCGCGAAGGTACTCTTGGACTTTTCCCCGATCTGCTCCTTGCAGCGCTTTGTCTTTTTTTGCGTGTATAACCGGCCTTTCTTAGGTAACGGGAAACCGATGCCTGTGCGCAGTGAAAGTGCGCGGCCATTTCGGACTGGTACGCGTTGGGATGCGCTTTTAGATATGCCTGCAATTCCAAAGGCCTTGTTTTCCTTGGAGCCCGTTTAGGGGGCGGGTCTGTAAGCACGCCAGTTTTTTCCAGCATTTTTACCCATTTGGCAAGGGTGTTTGTTGATATGCCAAATATTCCGGCTGTTTCTCTGTATTCGTGTCCAGCGTTCAGATATTCAATTGTCCGTTTCCTATATTTTTTATCATAGCTCATAGCAATTTTATATTATCAATTTACTGTCATATTTTCAATGCTATTTGACTATATGGGCGTTTATGCTGGCGCCGCCAATTATTTTTCGCAATGGCTCAATTATAAAAACCGCCGCAATTAAAACGGCGGTTTTCCGAAACAATATTAAGCGCCCCGAGGCTATCCGCCGGGGCGCCGTTTTCATAAAACCGAAAAGCCGGAAGCGCCTAGCGGCTGCCTTGTGCATTTAGGCTGCCTTAAGCCTACTTGCGGCCTATTTTTATCTGGTGTATCGGTTCGCCCAATATCGCGCGCGCACATTCCATGACCGCCTCGGAAAAGGTCGGGTGCGGATGAATAGTATGGGCCAATTGTTTGGCGGTCAGGTTGTTCTTTATGGCCAGGGCGCCTTCCATAATGATGTCGCTGGCGTGCGGCCCCATGATATGCATGCCCAGTACCGCTTGCGTCCTGCCGTCGGCCAGCAATTTGACGAAGCCGTCAGTTTCGCCGGCCGCCGCCGCTTTGCCGTTGCTGGCGAAGTTAAATTTGCTCACAAGCGTATCCCGTCCCTCCAACCGCGCGGCCTGCTCGGTAAGGCCTACGCCGGCGGCCTCCGGCGCGGTGAATACGCAGGACGGGATGTCGCGAAAATCCATCTCGTTGTGCTGGCCGCAAGCGTTTTCCGCCGCGATTGCCCCGGCCGCCGCAGCGGCGTGCGCCAGCATGGAGCGCCCGGTTACGTCGCCTGCGGCGTAAATGCCGGGCACGTTTGTTTCCAGCCGTTCGTTGACCGAAATGCCCTGCCGGCTGAAAGCCACTCCCGCATCCTCCAACCCCAACCCGTCTGCGGCGGGTATCCGCCCGGCGGAAAAAAGCGCCCGCTGGCAGAGAATTTCCTGCTCGCCTTTGGGCGTTTCCACAGTTACGGAAAGCCCGGGATTTTTGCGGGCAATACTTTTGACCCGGGATCCCGTCAAAAACTTGACGCCCTGCTTGCGCAAGGACAAACTCAGCCTGGCGATTATGTCTTTGTCCATGCGATCGAGTATATTGGGCAGCATCTCCACCACCGTAACTTGGCAGCCGAAAGCCTGGAAGATACCGGCAAATTCCATGCCCACCACTCCGCCGCCGATGACCGTCAGGCTTTCCGGCACGTCTTCAATGTCGAGCAATTCGTCGCTGCCGGTTGCCCCCGATAGATCCGCGCCTTCTATTGGCGGCCGGAAAGCTTGGGAACCGGCGGCGACAATTATCCTGCCCGCGCTGATTGTCTCTTGGCCGCCGGGGAATTTGGCCGCTATGGCCTTGCCCGGCAAAAGGCGCGCCTGCGCGTTGATAAACTCCACGCCGGCCGCTTTCACCAAGTTGGCCGTGCCGGCGCGCAACTGGCCGACCACGGAATTTTTGCGCGCCATGACGGCGGAGAAATCAAAGCCGATATTTTCCGCCTTCAGGCCAAATTCCCGGCAATTTCTCAACTCCCGCAGCCGGCCGGCGCTGGCGAGCAGCGTCTTGGTCGGGATGCAGCCGCGGTTCAGGCAGGTGCCGCCGATCGCGTCCTTTTCCAGCAAGGCGACTTTCGCGCCCAGCCCGGCCGCGCGTATGGCGGCCACATAGCCGCCCGGGCCGCCGCCGATGACCGCTATATCATAATCCATGATGCCCTCCCGATAGGCGGGCGCGGCGGGGAAATTGCCCCTCCCGCGCCGCGCCCGGCAATTTTATCTTTAAATCCCCGTCCATCTGACGACCGGCTTGCGCGCGGCGGCCGCTTCATCCAGGCGCGACGCCGCCGTGGTATGCGGCGCTTTTTTGACCAAATCCGGCGAGGCGGCCGCCTCGCCGGCAATGGCGATCATGGCGTCCACGAATCCATCCAGCGTTTCCCGGCTTTCCGTTTCGGTCGGCTCGATCATGATCGCTTCCTCAACGATCAGAGGGAAATAAATGGTGGGCGGATGAAAGCCGTAATCCAAAAGCCGTTTGGCGATGTCCAATGTTTTGACGCCGGAGGCTTTTTGTTTTTTAGCGGTAAGCACACATTCATGCATGCAGAAACGGTCAAAAAGCGAATCAAAAGCGTCCTTCAGCCGCGCTAAACAGTAATTGGCGTTAAGCACGGCGTCCTCGCTCGCCTGCTTTAGCCCGTCCGCGCCCATGGCCCGGATATAGGCGTAAGTACGCACAAGCACGCCGAAGTTGCCAAAGAAAGAATGTACCCGCCCGATGGACAAAGGACGGTCATAGTCCAGCGAATATTCGCCGTGCTCGTATTTTACCACCGGCGATGGCAGAAACGGCGCCAGCTCAGTTTTGACGCCGATCGGCCCCGCTCCCGGTCCGCCGCCCCCGTGCGGCGTGCCGAAGGTTTTGTGCGTGTTGAAATGCACCACGTCAAAGCCCATGTCGCCTGGCCGCACTAAGCCGAGTATGGCGTTGGCGTTGGCGCCGTCGTAGTACAAAAGCCCGCCTGCATCGTGGACGATTTTGGCTATTTCCACGATTTGGCTTTCAAAAAGGCCGAGCGTACTGGGATTTGTCAGCATAAGGGCGGCCGTGTCCCGGCCGGCCGCCGCTTTCAGCGCGGCCAGGTCGATGGAGCCGTCCGGATTGGATTTGATTTCCACCGTTTCCAGGCCGCAGACAGTGGCTGTCGCCGGGTTTGTGCCATGGGCGGAATCCGGCACTATTACTTTCGTGCGGTTGTCGCTGCGGCTGCGGTGATAAGCCTTGATCAGCTTGATGCCAGTCAATTCGCCGTGCGCGCCGGCGGCCGGCTGGGAAGACACCGCGTCCATGCCCGCTATCTCCGCAAGATATTTCTCCACCGCGTATATTACTTCCAGCGCCCCCTGGGAGAGCTTTTCATCCTGCAAAGGATGGGCGAAGGCAAACCCCGGCAGGCGGCAGACGGCCTCGTTTATTTTGGGATTGTATTTCATCGTGCAGGAGCCGAGCGGATAAAAACCGGCGTCCAGGCCGAAGTTGCGCTGCGACAAGTTAGTATAGTGGCGCACCAGGTCAAGCTGGCTAAGTTCAGGCAGGACAGGGGGCTCCTTGCGCAAAAAAGCCTCCGGCAGCATAGATTCAATCGGACGGCGCGGCACGTCGCAGGCGGGAAGGTCAAGCGCCCGGCGTCCGGGGCGGCTAAGTTCAAAAACCAGCTCTTTCGCCTTTTTCATCCTAAACCCCCCAATCGTTCGGCCAAAAGGTCAATTTCCGCTTTGGCGCGGTTTTCGGTAACGCAGATGAGCATACATTTTTCCAGTTCGGGATAATAACGGCCAAGGTCCAGCCCGCCGATTATCTTGTCTTTCAGAAGCTGCCGGTTGACATAAGAGACGTCCTTGCGCAGCCTTACGGCAAATTCCTTGAAAAAGGGCGCGTTGAATACCCTTTCGCCGCCGTTTGCGCCCGTTATGCGCTCCAAGGCATAGTGCGCCTTTTGCAGCGACAATTCGGCGACATCCCGCAGCCCGGCCCTGCCGACCGCGCTAAGATATACCGCCGCCGACAGGGCGCACAAAGCCTGATTGGAACAAATATTGGAAGTGGCCTTCTCGCGCCTGATATGCTGTTCCCGCGCCTGCAAGGTCAGCACGAAACCGCGCCGCTTTTTCGAATCCAGCGTCTGGCCGACAATGCGCCCGGGCATTTTGCGCATCAACTTTTCCGTCGTCGCGAAAAATCCAAGCCCGGGCCCGCCGAAACTGGCGCAGATACCGAGCGGCTGCCCTTCGCCTACCACAATGTCCGCGCCCAGGGCGCCCGGCGGCTCAAGAAGCGCCAGCGCGACCGGATCGGCCGCGACGATAAGCAAGGCGCCCTGTTTGTGCGCCAGTTCGGCGATCGTTTTTAAGTCTTCCGGCACGCCGAAAAAATTAGGCGTCTGAACGATCACGGCGGCGGTTGCGCCGGTAACCGCGCCGGTCAGTTCCTCTGCAGAAGATGCGCCGTCAAGGTAGCCCGTCTCCTTTACGGCGATGGACAAGTCTATGGCGTAAGTAGACAAAAGGGCGCGGTAATGCGGGTGCAGGGCTTTGGAAACTACCAGTTCGCCGCGTTTTCCGACCGAACAGGCCATCATGGCGGCTTCGGCCAAAGCCGTGCCCCCGTCGTAAAGCGACGCGTTGGCGGCCGCCATGCCGGCCAGGGATGCGATCATGCTTTGATATTCCCACAAGGCTTGCAAATAGCCCTGGGCCACTTCCGGCTGATACTGCGTGTACGCCGTGTAAAACTCCGAACGGCTGATGACGGCGTCTACCACCGCCGGCACATAATGGTCGTAAACGCCGGCGCCCAGGAAATAGCTATATTCATGGAAAGCGGCGTTTTTGCCCGCCAATTGCCGCATGTGCCGCGCAAGGGCCGCTTCGTCCAGCCGCTCGGGCAGGTTCAGCCGGCGGTTCAACCGTAATTGTTCCGGCACGTCCCGGAAAAGATCGTCCACGTTGCCGGCGCCGATGGCCGCAAGCATCTCCCGGCGGTCGGTGTCGGTATGGGGCAGATAACTCCAAGTCATCAATGCCCCTCCTTCGCGCACAAAGCCTCGTATTCGCCGGCGTCCAAAAGCTGTTCGGCCTCGCTCTCGTTTTTCAGCTCGATCTTTACGATCCAGCCTTCGCCGTAAGCGTCCTGGTTGACTGTCTCCGGCGCGTCCGCCAGATTGGCGTTGACCTCGCGGATGATGCCGCTGACCGGCGCGTAAACGTCGGAAACCGCCTTTACCGACTCAATGGCGCAAAATTCCTGGCCGGCGACAACTTCCGCGCCTTCTTCCGGCAAATCGACGAATACCACGTCGCCCAGCTGCGATTGCGCGAAATCGGTGATCCCCACCGTCGCGATTGCGCCCTCCACCTTCACCCACTCATGGTCGCGGGAATATTTTAAATCCTTCGGCGTGTTCATCAGGTTTATTTCCCCTCTCTTTTATAAAATGGTTTTTTAATCACTTTTGCCGCTACCTGCTTGCCGCGTATTTCTACAAACAACTCTTGCCCGATCCGGGCGTAATTTTTGTCGACAAGCGCCAGCCCAAGATTTTTGCCGAGCGTCGGCGCGACCGAACCGGTGGTTATCCGCCCGATCGGCTTTCCGTCCGCCCATACGGGATAATCGGCGCGGGCGATCCCGCGCCCGGTCATCTCCAGCCCAATCAAGGCGCGCGCCGCGCCGTCTTTTTTCTGCGCGGCCAGTACCGCCTGCCCGTTGAAAATACCCTTGTCCGGCTTGACGAACATGCCCAAACCGGCCTCGACGGGAGTTATTTCGGCTGAAAGCTCATGCCCGTAAAGCGGCAGGCAAGCCTCAAAGCGCAAAGTGTCCCGCGCGCCCAGCCCGGCCGGCAACAAACCGTGGGCGGCGCCCGCCCGCAGCAAAGCGCGCCAAAGCGCCGCAGCGTCGGCGGCGTCGCAATAAAGCTCAAACCCGTCCTCGCCCGTATAGCCGGTGCGCGACAGAAGCGTTTTGATCCCGGCGACCCGGACGGAAGGCAGGAAGCGGTAATAACCGAGCCGCCCGAGGTCGGCGTCCAGGACGCCGGCGATTATCTCTTGCGATAGCGGTCCTTGCAGGGCAACGAGGGCGGTCTGCCCGGAAATATCGGAAATTTCCACGTCGAAGCCCACTTTATGCCGGTTGGCCCATTGCCAGTCCTTGTCGATGTTGCCGGCGTTTACCACCAGCATATAATCATTGCCGGCGTGTTTGTAAATCAAAAGATCGTCCACCGTCCCGCCGTTTTCATAGCACATCGGCGAATACTGCGCCTGTCCCGGCTGCATGACGGAAATATCGTTGACGGCCAGTTTTTGAATAAAGGCCTCTGCGTCCTTGCCCCTGACCAAAAACTCACCCATATGCGAAACGTCAAACAGCCCCGCCTTTTGCCGTACCGCGTGATGTTCCTCGATGATGCCGCTATATTGCACCGGCATCAGCCAGCCGCCGAACTCCACCATCTTCGCGCCCGCGTCGAGATGTATCTGGTAAAGCGGCGTTTGCTTCGCTGTCAAAATGATCACTCCTTTAAAGTTTTATGCTTTCCATCGGCTGAAACACGCAAAAGACTTGCGCCATGGCTTGCCGCCCGGCGGGCGCAAAACATGTCCCCGCCGCAAAAAAACAAAAAGACGCGACAAAGAAAACCACTCTCCTTTGCCTCTGTCTTTTTGCCTGAGAGATTACCCCTTCGGCGGCACGGCTGTGCGCTCTCAAGAGATTGGTCGGGCCAAGGTCCTTTTTGCCTGAGAGACTGAACAAAGGGCTTGCTCCTTCGGCGCCGCAGCCGCCGGCTTTAGCCTGCGGCCGCGATCTCTCCCTTGGCCTTCATGCCACGCTGTTTAATTGTCGCCGCGCCTTTTTCGGGCGGCTTCAGGGAACATTCAATAGCTGCCTGCGGACATTGCGGCAGAGGATTTTTCCGTATGGCATGGCATCGGCCTACGGGCGGAAAAAGATCCAGCGTAGCGCCGCAAGCAACCACAAGAGATTCCCATATCTATATAATACCAAAAAAAATTCGCTTAGGCAAACGGCAATTTACCTTTTGCGTTTGCCCGCCACAAGCGCGGCGGAAAAACATGAAAGGGCACATTTCCCCGTCAGGCGCCCGTGCCGGATGAAGGGCGGTTATGCCCGGGGGCACGTTCTTTTCCCGGCAGCCGGCCGGACAAAGAAAATACGGCCAACGCCAGCCAAATCAAGGCAAAAGAGACAATATGGGCATCGGTAAACGGCTCGCTGTAGATTACTGTCCCCAGTAAAAAGGTCAGCGTCGGGCAAACATACTGCGTCATGCCCAGCGTCGAGAGCGGCAGCTTGTTGGCGCCGTTGGCGAAAAGAATAAGCGGCGCTGCCGTTACCGCGCCCCCGGACAGCAAAAGCAGGCTCGTCAGGGACAGATCCGGCCAAAACCCCTCTCCCCGGCAATAAAGGCTGCCCAGATAAAGCGCCGCCAAGGGCGCGAGCAAAAGCGTTTCGATTGTAATGCTGATGAAAGCGTTCATTCCGGCCTTTTTCTTGCACAGCCCGTAAAGCCCCATGCTGAAAGCCAGTCCGAGCGATATCCATAAAGCGGCGCCGAAGCGCGCCGCCAAGTTGCCGACGCCCAGCGCCGCCAGGAAAATGGCGAACTTTTGCCACAAATTCATCCGCTCGCGCAAAAAAATTACGCCCAAAAGCACGTTGACCAACGGGTTTATGTAATAACCGAGGCTGGTTTCTAGCACTCGGCCTTTATTGACCGCCCAGATGAAAATAAACCAATTGGCGCTGATAAGGACGGCGGCGGCGGCCACTAAAAGAAATTTCTCCCTTTGCCCGCGAAGTTCCCGCAAATCCGCGCGAAAGCCGGCGGACATCCCCAACGCCGCGACAAGCAGCCGCATGAACACAAACGACCACAAAATCCGGTGCGCTAAAATTTCGTCGGCGGGCACGGCGCCCAAAAGTTTCCAATAAACGGGGAACAGCCCCCAGATGGTAAAAGCAAGAATGGCGCTCAAAAGGCCGCTTCTTTGCTCAGCGCGCATTCGCCCGCCTCTTTTCATTCGGAACTGCTGTTTATAACAATCCTTCTTTGTATCTGATGAATGTAACGGGCGATTTTGTTCTCGGTATTGTGCGGCAGATCGACGAACTGCGAGCCTATCCAATAATTATCTTCGGAGTATTCCGACTTGACTGAGCGCACAGCTTTGCAAAACGCCTGAAATTTGCCGATGCCGGGGAAATCGTTGGCTTCAATTTTGACCAATTTGCCCGGCTCAAGCGGAAAATCCAGCACATACCTAACCCCGCCGCAACTTATGTCGAGGCAGTTTGTCCTGACCGTCGGCAGGAAAATGCCGTTTTTGGTTTCCACCCTGACGCCTATCGGCAAAAGCACGTCCATGCGCAGCGAATTGCGGCGCTGTACGCGCTTGAAATCGGACGGCATATCCAATACCCACACAGGATAGCCTTCCAGCTTGGTGATTCCCAAAACGACCGTTTCAAAAAAATAAACATTGCTATTAAAAATAAAACTGGCGTTTATGCTGCTGCCCATCCCCGGCACGACAAAGGCGTTGTTGTAAACGGGAATATCTACGCACAGCCGGTCGGGCAGGGCGCCGCGCACCTGCGTTTCGTATATTCGGTCTTTATTGCCGGACTCCACCCGGGCCTTGATTTTTTGCCCGGGCTTAAACCAGTCTTTAGGCGTCAAAAGCACATGGGCAGGTTTTTCCGCTACCTTGTCCGCGTTTGCGCTTGCCTGTTCCGCCGGCGTAGAAATTATGATAGCGGGCTTTTTTTCGATATTTGCCTGTGAGTTCCCGGCCGTATCGGTGGCGGGGCGCTCATTGGCATCTTGTTCCGCGCATGGTTCTTTTAGCAATTTTTCTGGCGTATCTATAACGATCATCCCCAAGACGCGTTTCATTTTGGCTTGCTATCGTTATTTGGACCTTACTGGAATTGCGCACACTTATGATGGGCAAAGAATTACTGTTATTATATATAATAACATAGTTTTTTATCTTTTTACAGCAATTTTCAATATGGCGGAACATTGGCGCAAATTGCCATCTCATACTGTTCGCGGGTTAAAAGCATACTATCTTTCTGCGGCCAATTTAACGCCCCGCTTTGCCCGAAAGCATCGCCGCAACTGGCCGCGCGGACACCATCCATTGTTTGCGGACAGCCCAAGCCGACCCGTTACAGGCCGGCGGGCGGCTCTATGCGCGCCGCCGCCAGCAGCCCGGCGTCGCGGAAGATATCCTGCGGCGCGCCCTGCGCCAATATTGCCCCGTCGCTTAATAGGATAATTTTGCCGCATGTGTCCATTACTAAGTTCAAATCATGGGTGGCGATAATTTTAGTTGCGGTTATATTGTTAAGGGTATTGATCAGCCGCCGCCGCGAATAAGAATCAAGCCCGGCGTCAGGTTCGTCAAGCGCCAGGATTTCCGGCTGCATGGAAAGGACGCTGGCCAGCGCCGCCAGGCGCTTCTCCCCGCCCGACAACTGATAGGGCGCGCGCGCGCCGATTTTTGCCGCGCCTACCGCCTTCAGGGCGGCGTTGGCGGCATGGGCGGCCGCGCTGTCGCTGAGCCCTTTGTTTAAAGGGCCGAAGGCGACGTCGTCAAATACTGTAAGCATAAAAAGTTGGTTGTCCGGATTTTGAAAAACAAATCCTACCTTTTGCCTTATTTGTTTCAGGTTCTCAGGCGACGCTTCCAGCCCACAGACAGACAAACGTCCCGCCTGCGGCAAATATAGGCCGGCCAGCAGCGACAGAAAAGACGTTTTCCCGGCGCCATTGGCGCCGACCAAACCTATGCCCTCGCCTTTTTTTATGGAGCAGTAAATACCGGATAGCGCTTGTCTGCCGCATGGATAACTGAATTTTACATTTATGAACCTTATCAATTCCTCGGACATAGATCCTCTCTTTTCGCGGCGGCGCTTTCCGCCTGTCGCAAAGCGCAAAATAAATTATTGCTTCAACGATAAAAGCGAGCGGCTAAAAATAGGCCGCAGAAAAAAACCGCGTAAAGAACATCCTGCGCACGGATGCCCTTTTGCCCTACAACAGGCAGCGACCCGGCAAAACCGCGCCCCAGCATGGCCTGATGTATATTTTCGCAGCGGTTCAGCGTGCGAAGGAGCAATTGCCCGAGCAGCGGCCCCCAAACTTTTCCCCTTATGCCGCGGCCGCAACTGCGCAGGCTGCAGGCGCGCGTAGTATGCCAAGTTTCAATCAGCAAAACATGTATGTACCTGTACAGGATAAGCAGCTGTTGAACAAACAGTCGCGGCACAGGCAGGCAATGCAGCGCGCGCGCCAGTTGCGCCATGCCGGTCGTTGCCAGCAAAAGGGAGCCGGCGATAATTGTCAAGATAAATTTCAGAACAATGTTCAGCGCGAATACAAGGCCAAGCGGCCAAGTAGCCCCTGCTATGCGGACATCGGCGGCGGGCACGAAAAACAGGCTGGACAAAACGAGAAAAAGGACAAAGGGCGAAGCCAGCAACACCCGCAAAAAAAGAAAGCTCCAAGGTATATTGCCTGCTGCCGCGAGGAATATTGGATAGATAAAAAGCGGAAGCATTCTATATACTTCCGCCGGAGGGAAAGAAATCACTATGAACAGAAAAAAGATTGTCGTTATGAGTTTGGCAAGGGGATGCAAAGAATGAACAGGCGAATCTTGCCGCGCCAATTCTTCCGCTCGCCGTATTTCCTTTTGCCATAATTCAATTTTGTTCATGGTTTTCCGAAAAATATTGCCCAGGAAATAAAAACAGGCAACTACAAATAATGGCGGCCGGAAAACATCCGCCGTTTGGGGCGCAACGCTTTTGGCCGGGCGAAAATCTCCGCCATAAGCAAGCCATGTGCCATGTCGGTGCCGGTAAAAGCCGCAACGCGGCTATTGCCGGCAACTGGAACAGACGCGGACGGGAAAGGGACGGCAGCGGACGCCGCAGTTCCCGACCGGGTTTCCGGCACGTATGTTTTGGTTTCTACGCCGCCGCATGTGCGGACAGCTTCGCCTTCGTCCAGGCCGTCTTGAGCTTTTGTGCCTTCCGCTTCGTATTCGTTTTCGTAATCGTCCCCGCTTTCGCCGTCGCTTTTGTAATCATCTTCATATTTTTCCCGCCCGCCCGAATTTCCGGCGCCGCCGTTTTCCTGCCCGCCCGCGCCCTCCGCTCCAAAAACGTCCTCCAGCCATTTTTTGAATTTTTTCTCTTCCTCGGCAACGTCCCGTTCGCTTTCCGCCGTATCTTCCGGCGGCGGAACAGGCGGACGCCGACTGTCTTCCCTATCGGTTTTTGGGTGTTTGAACAGCCGGTAAAACCACATTGCGACTTGAAAGATCACGATCAGCGCGAAAAGCAGTTTCATGTTTTACTTACCGGCCGGCGGCAGTTCGCCGCTCTCGGAGGATGCGCCGGCGATATTGTTGCGCATCTGGGTATCGGCGATTATGTTGTTCATGTTATAGTAGTCCATCACGCCCAATTTGCCGTCGCGAAGCGCAGCCGCCAGCGCCTGCGGCACTTGCGCCTGCGCTTCGACGACCCTGGCCTGCATTTCCTGCGTATAGGCCTTCATTTCCTGCTCTTTCGCTACAGCCATGGCGCGCCTTTCCTCCGCCTTGGCCTGGGCTATCCGTTTGTCGGCTTCGGCCTGCTCGGTCAAAAGATGGGCGCCGATATTGCGCCCGACGTCAACGTCGGCTATGTCGATGGAAAGTATCTCAAAAGCGGTGCTCGCGTCAAGCCCTTTCTCCAGCACGGTGCGGGATATGTGGTCAGGATTTTCCAGCACTTCCATGTGCGAATCCTTGGATCCGACGCTTGTCACTATGCCTTCGCCCACGCGGGCTATGATGGTCGCTTCGCCCGCGCCGCCCACCAACCGGTCGATATTGGCCCGAACGGTAACCCGCGCTTTTACTTTAAGTTCTATGCCGTTTTTGGCGACGGCGGAAATGGCGGGCGTTTCGATGACTTTGGGGTTGACGCTCATCTGCACGGCTTCAAGTACATTGCGGCCGGCCAGGTCTATGGCGAACGCCCTTTGCAAGGTCAGGTTTATTTGGGCCCGGTGCGCCGCGATCAAGGCGTCTATGACTTTGTCGACATTGCCGCCGGCCAGATAATGCGCTTCCAATTGATCCGTGTTCACATCCAGCCCGGCCTTGTTCGCCTTAATAAGCGGCAGGACGATTTGCGTTGGGCTTACCCTGCGCAAACGCATACCGACAAGATTGACTATGCCCACGTGCGCGCCGGCGGAAATGGCTGATATCCATAGTCCCAGCGGGACGAAATGTAAAAACAAAGATAACGCGACTATGGCCAATATAACGATTACGCCGCTGCCTAAGATTAATTGCATAAACAAAATCTCCCCATATAATCAAATTTACAAACAGGACAACGACGCGCCTGGTTTGCGCCGCAGCAATGCCGGCGGCAATTTCTCGCCCGTTCCGCCCCAAAAAACCGTCAGGCCTTTTTGACGAACAATTTGCTGCCTTCCGTCCTTGTTACTACGATAAGTTCCCCGGCATCGATAAATTCGCCTTGCGTCAGCACGTCAAACTTTTTGTCGCCAATCGCCGCCGTACCGCCGGGGCGCAATTGCGTAACGCTGACGCCTTCTTGCCCCAAGTAGTTTTCATAATTTGGCCCGGCGCTGAACCCGGCTTCCTTGCTGGAAGTATTTTTCAGTATGACCTTGTTCCAGAGCGTGCTGGAAGGCAGCCGCCGGAGCAAGAGCAAAAACAAGACGATCGCTGCGGCTATGCTGGCAGACAGCCAGGCGACGGCGTTCTGGTCGCCGCCAAGCACAAGAAAAAAGCTGCCCACAATTGCTATGATGCCGCTGATGCCGAACAAGCCGAACCCAGGGATGAACGCTTCAATGACCAAAAGCACGACCCCCAACAAAAAAAGCAGAAGCTCGATCCAGCCCAAGATGCCGACGACCAGCCCGCCGCCGAACAAAAGAAGCGCCCCCAAAGCGGCTACAGCCGCGCCTATGCCCAATCCGGCGGTTTTTATTTCGGCGATGATCGCAAAAATTATAATGGAAAGGAGAGCCGATTTTACTGCGGGCGTTTCAATTATACTGACAAATGTTTCCCGCCAGCTTTTGCTGACAACTTCTACCGCGCAATTTTCAAGATCCAAGGAGCGCAAAAGCTGTGCCCGATCCGGCGCGACGAAATCGGCCAGCCCTTCTTTTACCGCCTGATAATCGGTAAGGGCCAATATCTGGCCTTTTTTCGCGTATTCCTTGTATCCGAGGGTTTTGTCCACCATAGCTTGCGCCATTTGCGGGTCGCGGCCGGTTTGCTTTGCGGTGGCGGCAAATTCGGCTTTAACGGCGGCGATGGTCTTTTCTGTCGTCGGTATGGGCTCGGCCGCCCCGATGCTGCCGCCCGGCGCCATAACTATCCGCCCGTGCGCGAGCGCGATCAAGGCCCCCGCCGACCAGGCGCGGTTTTTGACATAACAGACGGTCGGGATGGGACTTTCTATAACCTTGTCACGGATATTGGTCGCGGATTCTACCAGCCCTCCAAAAGTATCCATTTGCAATATAAAAAAAGCGGCGCCCTTTTCTTTCGCCAGTTCAAGCCCTCTTTGGACAAGCGCCGCCTGGCCGCTGTCAATCTCGCCCGAAAGCTCGACTACTACCACGTTTTTGTCGGTCGCCGCCCACGCCGCCTGGCCATTGAAAACCAAAAACAACGCGGCCAAAATGGCGCACAGCGTTTTTGCCAAACTCCCGCCTCTTTCCTTAGCTGCAAATTCAGACAGCCGCGCAGCCTTAAATAAACAAAACAGCGTTTTTTCTCGCGGCCACTCCTTATAGCCGCTTGCGGCGCTAAGGGC
This sequence comes from Acidaminococcales bacterium, assembly GCA_031290885.1. Classification (NCBI taxonomy): domain Bacteria; kingdom Bacillati; phylum Bacillota; class Negativicutes; order Acidaminococcales; species Acidaminococcales bacterium. The sequence continues at coordinate 51,440 of JAISLQ010000059.1, read as the reverse complement.
GCGGCAGCCTTGCACGAAAGCCCAGTCTTCCATGCCCCGTTATTGGCCAAAGACGATCATTTGCCGCCGAGCGTTTCCTGCACAAGCCCACTGACCTGTTTGCCGTCCGCCCGGCCTTTTATCCTCGGAGCCAAAAAAGCCATGACTTTGCCCATGTCTTTCGGCGAAGCCGCGCCGGTTTCCCGCACGGCTTCCGCCACAAGCGAACGCACTTCGTCCACGGTGAGCTGTTTAGGCATATACGCCAGCAAAATATCTATTTCCCGCTGCGCCTGTTGCGCCAGGTCAGGACGGTTGCCTTTGGTGAATTCCGCAAAAGAGTCCCGGCGCATTTTGACTTCTTTGGCCAAAACGGACACAACCTCTTCTTCGCCAAGTTCGCGCCGCGCTTCTATTTCCGCGTATTTTATGGCAGCCCTGACCATGCGGATGACCGAGAGGCGGAACTTGCCGCTTTCCCGTTCCCGCATGGCATCTTTCATATCTTCGCCCAGTCGCGTCTTAAGCGACATATAAATTACCTCATTTACTTGATCTTGCGTTTTCTCGCCGCTTCAGATTTCTTTTTGCGTTTTACGCTGGGTTTTTCATAATGCTCACGCTTGCGAACCTCGGAGAGGACGCCCGCTTTCTGGGTAGCGCGTTTGAAACGGCGCAATGCGCTGTCCAAGGTTTCGTTTTTCCCAACTTTTACTTCAGCCATTTATCATCCCTCCTCCCCTGATTGACGTTAACAAGGAGAGTAAATCATTGATATGCCTGTTTATTATACCGCAAAACGCAACGCCGTGTCAATGAAAGCAAAATTCGGGGCAAGCCAAATTAACCGCAAAGGCGCCGTGATTTTGTCCGCTGTAAATATTGCCGCCGCAGAGCCTGCGCGCCTACGCCAAATCCCGCAACAGCCCCGCCACATTTTTTTGCGGGAATGTCGCGGCGCAAACTTGACGATCAAAGCCGCTTGTTGCTATACTAAAATATATATAGGCTGCTTGTCCCGCCGTTTTGCCCAAAGCGGCGGGGATGCCCGAACCGCTGCCGGTTGCTCGGCAATGGGCCGGCTGCCGTTATAGATAGGGCGAATGCTTGTTTACTTTGTTGTGTTTGCGAGTGATGTATTTGATTAAAAAATTCGCGGTGATTTTTTTTACGATTGTTGTTACCGCTTCCATTGCGGCTTACGGCGCTTTTCAGGTTTTTTACCGCTCGCCGCGCACGGTGCGGCCGGATATAAAAAAACCGGAAAAAGAAGATAAATTTGTCGCGGCCGGCCAGACGAACGTCGTCATTTTGGGCGTGGACAAGCGCAATGACGATGCAGGCCGGGCGGACGCGATCATTGTCGCCATGTACGATCCTAAGGCGGAGAAGATCAACTTAGTTTCCGTGCCGCGCGACATGAGGGTGTATATAAACGGCGGGCGCTGGGACAAGATAAATCATGCCTACAACTACGGCGGAACGGAAAATGTCGTCGCGGCGCTGGAAGGGTTCCTGGGAATAAGCATAAAATATTACGTGCAGGTGGATTTTTCCGGCTTTGAGCGGATTGTGGACGCCGTTGGCGGCGTCCCGCTCAACGTGCGCGAAAGGATGTATTACGAAGATCCCTGGGACGGGCCGTTCGGGCTTGTTATCGACCTGGAACCGGGCGAACAGGTGCTTGACGGCAAAAAGGCCATGCAATTTGTCCGTTACCGTGACGAGGAAGGGGACGTTGGCAGGGTAAGAAGACAGCAAGATTTTATCGCCGCCTTTTACGCGAAAATGTCCGATCCGGCTATGTGGATCCGGCTGCCCGACTTGGCGGCGATCGCTTTAAGTTCCGTCAGTACCAATATGGGCTTTGCCGATATGCTGCAAATCGGCCGGACGCTGCAAAAAAGCAGCCGCACCGGCCTTAACGCCTTTGCCGCGCCGGGCGAGCCGGTACACATTGACGGCATAAGTTATCTGTTGCCTGACGTCATGGCTATTCGCACGGAAGTGACGAAAATGCTTGGAATGGACGCCGAAAGCGACTTTATGAATTCCGCGCGCCAGCTTGCCGCTCTCTATAAGGATTCGTTGCCGGAGAATGTCGTATATTACGGCGATGACCTGCCGGAAAGCGAGGCCGCGAAAGAGCAGGCCGATGGCGAAGCGGTTGCGGAAAAGGCCGATGGCAAAGAACCAGCGCCGGAAAAAGAAAAACCAGGCGGCAAAGAACCGCCCGCGAAAAAAGAAAAACTAGGCGAAAACGAGGGCAAGAAGCCAACGCCGGGCGGCGACCGATCCGCTCCCCCGGCAGCCGGCGGCAAGCCTAAAACAAGCGCGCCGGCGGAAAGGCTGCCGCGGCAATTGCGCGCGGCGGTAGTCAATTGCAGCGGCGACCCCGGCGGCGCCGCAAAAATGCAGTCCCTGCTCCAGGGCAACGGCGTAACTGTAACTGAAATATCTGACGGCAACATACAAAACAGCAGTTCCATCATCTCGAACACTTATGACGGCTGGGTCTTAAGCAAACTGGCCGGCCTGCCTTTCCGCTACTCGCTAAAACTTAGCCGCAACAGCGAATCGTCGGTGGAAGCGATCGTATATGTTGGCAAAGATTTTATTTGAGGACAGGGGGATATTTCGTTTTTGTTAAAGATGTTGCTTGAATTTAACAAACAATAATGTTATAATTTAGTTCAATTAACACACCCCTCATTTTGCCCTTGCAAAAGGGCTTTTTTTATTGGCGGCCTTCTTGTGCCGGTCTTGCCGCGAAAAACGCCCCGTGCCCGGGCGAAACATGCCGCGCCGCCGAATTTGCCGGCTATAAATATAGCTCCCGCTTCCAAATCCACGAAACCGAAAGGATGGTGAGGCAAAAAACGCCGCAACCATAATAATTTGGCGCGGCAAGCGCAGCTACTCACGCAACAACCAGTTCAAAATTAAAATCGAAAAAGTAGTCCATCAGAGCTATGCAGACAGTAGACTTTCTGCGCAACCAAAAATGTGATATGCTCATTATATTAAAAGGGATAAAGCGTACAACCTTTGCGAAAATGATGGAGATCCTATATATTCCAGAAGCGGAAAAGCTGTGCAAAAGCGGCCACAAAAGCAAGTTGCCAATAGAATACAAACTTCGTATCTCGCCGGAATATCTGCGCGAGTACCGTACATATTTTCACATTGCCCAAGACTGCGGGATGTAGCCATTTAGACCAATATATAAAGAAATAAGTCAAATCATGCGATAAAAAATACAGGGAAAGAGCGATTGCATTCGAGAAAGCGGGACACCCCTTCGCCGATCAGCAAGAAGTCTTCGGGATTACGGCGGCGACCCATTGCGACCGGAGCAAGTGGCAAGAAGAGGGCGGCTTTCGCGCAAGATCGGCAAAGACACGGCGTGGCAAGATTGAACCGGAACAACTGCCGAGGGCGATTGAGGAGAAGCCCGACGTCTATCTGCGCGAGTTGGCCGGCAAATTCCACTATGCGCTCCAATCCATTGGCTACAGGCTCAGGAAACTCAAGATTTCTCGAAAAAAAGACGTTCACGTATTCTGAACAGATAGGGGCGGAGAGGGGAAACTTTCCGGGGGCGCCGGCAAAAATTTCGGAAGGCGCGCGCGCGTACGTGGGCGAAAGCAGCATAAACAAGCGCCTTGTCCGCGAACATGGGCATGCGCGGCGTTAAGGACGACGATGCCCTGCCGGGGGCGCAAGTTTCAACGGACAAGCGTGGTGGCAGGGCAATACAAAACTACAGAGGGCACAAAAGTGGTTTCGTGTCGCTGTTATGTTGGCACAATGAACGGGGAGAGGTTTGCAGATTGGTTCAAGAAGGACCTTGTGAAATCCGTGCCGCGCAAGTCGGCCATAATCTTGGACAGGGCGGCCTTCCACCGAAAGAAGAAGCCCAAGGGCTTGGCGAGGAGACACGGGGCGCGCGTCCTGTTTTTGCCGGCAAATTCGCTTGACTTGAACCCCATAGAAAAGACCCGGGCAAACATAAAGCGGGAGACAGCTGACATTTTGCGGGTAACGGACGACTTGGTGCCCGCCATATCGCAATATTTTTTGCGTTATCCCTAACTGCATAATTGTTAGACTGAATTACTATAATTGTAGGCGCTGTTGCTGTTTTTCGGCCAGCGGCTTTTTGGTTTCCGCAATGTTTCTTGGGCGATGTCGGCTTTTCCGGCGTTTCGCGGCAAACCGCCCGGACTTTGGCGGCGAAACGCCTACTTTCCCGCGCCGGTGCCAGTTCGCCGTTCTTTGGAAAACCTCTGGGGGCATCTCGCGGCCTTGCAGTTATTTTTCATAAGGCGGCGCGTAGGCATTGTTATTGCATATATTTTTGTGTATTATTAAGGTATGTGGCACTTTATAAAAACAAAGGCCGCCCGGCATACGAACAATCGCCATAAATAACGCGCCAAAGCCCGAGCCCTGCCGGGCGCGGCGGCGCGCCGGACGCGGATGATATTATGTTTGTGCAAGGGGGTGAAAAAATGCTGGAGAAAATTTGGCGCATAGTTATTGTCGTGGTTTTTTCCTTCAGCGGCCTCTTGCTTGGGCTTTATATAATGACGTTTGTTTCCATACTGGTCGAGCCGGTCGTTTTGGACATTGGCTTGTTCAGCGTCCCGCTTACATCCATCTTGTCGTACTTGTTTGGGTTTGCCGCTTGCGGCATTTTGGGTTATTTTTTAGCGCCTTTAATTATAAAATACATCTACATCTGCTCGGCGCTTGTCCTCAATATGTTGGCGGAATTGCCGACAAGCGAGATTGCCATTGGCGCCGCCGGGCTCATAATAGCCCTCATCATGGCGAATCTCTTGGGGAGCGCCGCTTCCCACCTGCCGTTTATCGGCCATTATCTGCCAATCGTGTTGAGCGTGGTATTAGGCATTGCCGGCGTGAAACTCGCGCTTGCCAAAAAGCAGGACATCATTAAAATCGGCAAACCGCTTTTTCGCGAAAAAAGCGTGAAAAAGCCAAAAATAGCGGCCACAAGTCCCGCCGTTTCCAGTAAAATACTCGATACAAGCGTTATTATCGACGGACGGATTGCGGATATCTGCAAGACGCGCTTTTTAGAAGGGACGTTGCTTGTACCCCAGTTCGTGCTTGAGGAATTGCAGCGCATAGCCGACTCCGCCGATGCCATGAAGCGCGGCCGCGGCCGGCGCGGCTTGGGCGTTTTGCAGGAGATGCGCGACGATGGTTATTGCGCGGTGGAAATTGTCGATTATGATTACGACGACCTGACGGAAGTTGACTCCAAATTGGTCAGGCTGGGGCAGGAATTGGGCGCGAGCGTCGTTACCAACGATTATAACCTGAACAAAGTGGCGGAGTTGCAAGGGGTGCGCGTGCTCAACATAAATGAGCTGGCCAATTCGGTAAAGACCGCCGTCCTGCCGGGCGAGGAAATGACGGTAAACATCATCAGGGAAGGCAAGGAATTTAACCAGGGCGTGGCCTATCTTGACGATGGGACGATAATCATCGTCGAAGGCGCGCGCCAGCGCATAGGCGAGATGATGGAAGTCATCGTTACGTCCGTTTTGCAGACGGCGGCCGGGAAAATGGTTTTTGCGAAACTAAAGTGATTCGCAAAGGAGAAAACGATGGGAAAACTTCATACAATCTTGCCGGCGGCTGGCCGCGGGCTGCGCTTGGGCGCCGGCGTGAACAAAATGTATATTAAGATCGGCGATCTGCCTGTTTTGGTTTGCACTTTGAAAGCGCTCAACGCCTGTTCGGCTTGCGAGGCCGTAACTGTTGCGGCCGCGCCGGAAGAATTGGCGCACGTTCGGGAATTGCTTGCAGAATACAGAAAATTCTTTCCGCGCCTTGTCTGCGCGGCAGTGCCGGGAGGGGAAACGCGCCAGCGCTCTGTGGGCAACGCGCTTAAACAAGTGCCGGCGGATTGCGAATTTGTCGCGATACACGATGGCGCGCGCCCTTTGATTGCCGCCCCGGTTTTTGAACGGGTATTGGCGGCCGCGCACAAAACCGGCGCGGCGATTGCGGCCGCCGGCATCCATGACACGGTCAAGTTTGTGCGCAACAATTTGATTGAGAGCACCGCAGATCGCGCGCATGTAATGTTTGCCCAGACGCCGCAGATATTTTCCCGCAAAATAATTGCCGATGCTTACGCGAAAGCGGAAAACGAAGGTTTTTTCGGCACGGATGACGCATCGCTGGTGGAAAACGTCGGATACCGGGTAGCGGTGGCGGAGGGTGATCCATGCAATATAAAAATAACCACCGCCATGGATATTTTTTTGGCTGAGAAGCTGCTTGGCGGGGAATGAATGGATTTTCGCATTGGGAACGGATTTGACGTGCATGCCCTGTCGCCCGGCCGGCGCCTGATCATAGGCGGCGTTGCCATTGAGCATGAGCGTGGGCTTTTGGGACATTCCGATGCTGACGCGCTTACCCACGCCATAGCCGATGCCCTTTTGGGGGCGGCCGGGCTGGGCGACATCGGGCGGCATTTCCCCGACACCGATGAGCGTTACAAAGACGCCTCCAGCCTTGCGCTTTTGGCCGAAGTAATAGAGCTTTTGCATGCGGTCGGCTGGCGGGTGAACAATATAGATGCCGTAGTCGTGGCGCAGGCGCCTAAAATGGCGCCTTATATAGAAAAAATGCGGGAGAACATTGCGCAAATATGCCGCGTCAGCGCCCAGGCCGTCAACGTAAAAGCTACGACGACCGAACTGCTTGGCTTTGTCGGTCGCGGCGAAGGGATAGCCGCCGAGGCTGTGGCAAGTATCGTAAAGTTTCTATGAGGAGTGCGTGAAATCATTATGGAAAGCAACCAAGTGAGAGTACGCTTCGCGCCCAGCCCCACCGGGCCTTTGCATATCGGCGGCGCTCGTTCGGCGCTGTTTAATTGGCTGCTGGCCAAAAAGGCCGGCGGCAAATTTATCCTGCGGATTGAGGATACGGATCTGGAACGCTCCAGCTCCGAGTCGGAGGAAAGCATCAAGGACGCCTTGCGCTGGCTGGGGCTTGCCTGGGACGAGGGCGTAGACGCGGGAGGAGAGTACGCTCCTTATCGCCAGACCGAGCGGACGGCCATATACAAGGAATATACGCGAAAGCTCATGGAAAGAGGCCAGGCCTACCATTGCTTTTGCAGCGGCGAGGAACTGGAACAAGAGCGGCAAGCGGCGCTGGCCCGGGGGCAGGCGCCGAAATATTCCGGCAAATGCCGTCAGCTTGACGCCGCGCGGCGGGAACAATACGAAAAAGAAGGCAGGAAACCGGCGGTCAGGTTTCTCGTGCCGCCGGATCAAGCGATAGTGGTTGACGACCTTGTGCGCGGCGAGGTAGTTTTTGACTCGAACGGCATAGGCGATTTCATCATTGTCAAATCGGACGGCCTTCCGACTTATAATTACGCGGTGGCCATAGACGACGCTTTGATGGCGATTACCCATGTCATAAGGGGCGAGGAGCATCTGCCAAACACGCCGCGGCAGATGCTTGTTTACCGGGGGCTGGGTTTTGCGCCGCCGAAATTCGGCCATATTTCCCTTATTCTCGGCAAGGACCGCAGCAAAATGAGCAAACGCCACGGCGCAACTTCGGTGGAAATGTACCGGCGGCAGGGTTACCTGCGGGAAGGCCTTTTGAACTTTTTGGCCCTGCTCGGCTGGGCGCCGGCCGATGAGCGGGAAATATTCACGGCGGCGGAACTGGTGGAGGATTTTTCCCTGTCCCACTGCGCGAAAAGCCCCGCGATTTTTGACTTGGAAAAACTCAACTGGATAAACGCCCAGCATATCAGGAAATTGTCGGACGAGGAATTTTACGCTTTGGCATTGCCTCAACTTTTGGACAGCGGCCTGTTGCCAGCCGAAGGGTCGCGGGAGAAAAGCTGGCTGCTCAAGGTCGTGGCAACGGCGCGGGAACATGTTTCTTGCGCGGCACAGATCCCGGAGCATATAAAGCTATATTTTGAAGATGAATTTGACTTTGAAAACGAAGAAGCAAAAGCGGCGCTCAAGGAGGCGAGCGCCGGGAAAGTGCTGGCAGACTTCAAATCGCTGGTGGGCGCGGCAAAAGATTTGTCCCTTCCAAGCGTAAAGGCTCTTTTAAAAGAATTGGCCAAAAAAAGCGGGCTTCCCGGCAAAAAGGTATATATGCCGGTGCGGGTAGCCCTTACCGGCAAGATGCACGGCCCGGAACTTACGCAAATCATCCCGCTTTTAGGGGCACCGGCGCTAATAAAGAGGGTAGACTGCAGCCTTGCGAAAATATCGGCGGAAAGGGCGGGGGGACAGGATGAGCCTTAAAGTTTACAATACCCTGACCGGCGGCAAAGAAGATTTTATTCCCTTGGAACCCGGCCGGGCGAAAATATATGTTTGCGGCGTTACCCCCTACAACCACCCGCATATCGGCAACGCCCGCCCCTTTGTTACATGGGACGTGTTCCGCCGTTATTTGGAATATTCGGGCTATGATGTGCTGCATGTGCAGAACTTTACCGACATTGACGACAAGATAATTAAAAACGCCCAGGCGGAAACCCTTTCCTGGCGCGAGGTCGCCGACAAATATATCGAAAGCTATTTTGCGGCCATGGATCGGCTCGGCATAAAAAGGGCCCATATTTACCCCAGAGTGTCGGAGCATATAAGCGAGGTCGTCGCCATGGCGGCGTCCCTGGTCGAAAAAGGTTACGCCTACGCCTCGGACGGCAATGTTTATTACCGGGTGGAAAATTTTCATGATTACGGGAAACTGTCCAAACGCAACCTTGCCGATATGCAGGCCGGAGCGCGGGTGGATGTGGACGAAAACAAAGAGCACCCGATGGACTTTGCCCTTTGGAAAGCGGCCCGCCCGGGAGAGCCTTCCTGGGAAAGCCCCTGGGGACGGGGGCGGCCGGGCTGGCATATTGAGTGTTCGGCCATGTCTTTGCGCTATCTTGGGGCAGGGTTTGATTTGCACGGCGGCGGGAGCGATCTTATCTTCCCGCATCATGAAAACGAAATCGCCCAGGCGGAAGCGGCCACGGGCTGCCGGCCTTTTGTCCGTTACTGGCTGCACAACGGGTTTATCACCTTAAACAAAGAAAAAATGTCCAAATCATTGGGCAATTTTTTCCTAGTGAAAGACATATTGGAAAAATACGATCCGCAAGTCTTGCGGTTTTTCCTCTTGGCCACCCATTACCGCAGCCCGCTTGACTTCAGCGGCGAACTGATGGATGACGCAAAGCGCGCTCTGGAGCGTCTGGGCACGGCGAAAGAATGTCTCGCTCGGCTAAAGTCCCTGCCCGGCCGCGGGCCGAATGCGGCCGGCGCCGAACTTATGGCGTCGGCGCTCAGGCTGAAAGCTGACTTCATCGCCGCCATGGACGATGACTTTAATACGGCGCTGGCCGTCAGTTACCTGTTTGCTTTAGCCAAAGAAATAAATATTTACGCGCAAAAGGTCGAAGGCGGGGAACCGCCTGACGGCAAAGCCATTCAAACGGCGGACGACGTGTTCGGCATGACGTGCGCGATCCTCGGCGTTTTGGAAACGGGCGGCAAGCCGGAAGCGGACGGCAAAACGGCTGACGTCATGGCCGTGCTGATAAAACTGCGCCAGGCGGCCAGGGAAGGCAAAGATTACAAAACGGCGGACAGCATCAGGAACGATCTGTCGCAGATCGGCGTCATGCTTGAAGACACGCCGCGGGGAGTACAATGGAAATTTAAATGAGGTTTGAGCAATACCGCTTTTTAAAAGAAAAACTTCTCTCTTTAGCCATCTTGGCGGACAGTCGGGAAAGAACGCCGCAGCCCGCGCCCTTGGTTCTGGCCTACATAGGCGACGCGGTGTTTTCCCTCTACGTCCGCGAGCGGCTGGCGGCAGCCGAGCGCGGCAAAGTGCGCGTACTCAACGATGTGGGCGCGCAGATTGTTTGCGCGGCGGCGCAGGCAAGTGCGCTGGATGAAATTTGGCCGCTTTTGGTGCCGGAGGAAGCGGCGGTTGTCCGCCGCGGGAGCAACGCCAAATCTTCCGCGCCCAAAAACGCCACGGTACGCGAATACCGGCAAAGCACGGGCTTCGAGTGCTTGCTGGGCTGGCTGCATTGGCGCGGGGATAGTGGGCGGCTTTGTTTACTGATGGACAAGGCTTTCTGTTTCTTGGTCGAAAACTTACGAAAAAGGGCAATTGATTGATGAATGTCGAACTTTTATATTACACGCCGGAACCGGAGCGGGCGGTCGCCCTGGCGGGGCGGCTCTGCTATTCGCCGTCCGGACTCGGCGAGTTGGCTGCACGGCTTGATGAAGCGTCCGCGCGCGGCTTTGTCCGCCGGCTGGCGGCAATGGGGCATTTGTCCACATTTGAGCACGCTTCCTTTACTTTCGCGGCGGAAGGCATCTCGCGCGTTTTGACCCATCAACTGGTGCGCCACCGGATAGCGTCCTATTCGCAGCAATCGCAGCGGTACGTGTTTGAAGGCGACTTTGCCGCGATAACTCCTTTGTCGGTAGAAAACAACCCGGCGGCCAAACAAAAATTTCATCTGCTGATGGACGAAATCCAAAAGACCTATAACGAGCTTACCGCCCTTGGAATAGACAAAGAAGACGCGCGTTACGTCCTTCCCAACGCGGCGGGCACGCGGATCATCATAACGATGAACGCGCGCTCTTTGCTTAACTTTTTTCAATTGCGCTGCTGCTTGCGGGCGCAATGGGAAATCAGGCGGCTGGCGGAGGGCATGTTGGGAAAAGCCCGCGCGGTCGCGCCGGCGCTTTTTGAAAAAGCCGGGCCATCCTGCGTTGCCGAGCGCGTCTGCCGCGAAGGGGAAAAAACCTGCGGGCGCCTGGCCGCGCTTTTAAAAGAGGACGGGGCGCGCGATGGCCGATGACCTTTTGCTCGGGCGCAAAAGCGTGCTGGAAGCGCTGAAAGCCGGCCGGGAGATCGACCGCGTAATCGTGCAGGAAGGGCCGCGGCAGGGCAGCATAAAAGAACTGCTTTACCTGGCCGGGGAAAAGGGCGTGCCGGTAAACACGGCCCCGAAAGCCCGCCTGGATGCGATAGCCAAAGGGACGCCGCACCAAGGGGTGGCCGCTTTTGCCGCGCAAATTCATTACCGGGAAATAGAAGACGCGCTGGCGGCGGCCGCCGCCAAAAATGAACCGCCTTTTCTGGTGTTGCTGGCCGGGATTCAAGACCCGCACAATACCGGCGCGATCATCCGTACCGCCGCCGCCGCCGGCGCCCACGGGGCGCTCATCCCCGAAAAGCGCGGCTGCCAGATAACGCCGGCGGTCATGCGCGCGGCGGCGGGCGGAGCCGAACATATTCCGATCGTGCGGATCGGCAACATAACCGGGACGCTGAAAGAACTGAAAAAGCGGGGTTTGTGGATAGTCGGGGCTGACGCGGGCGCGGGCGCCGATTACCGGGAGGCGGAACTTGATTGGCCGCTGGCGCTGGTCATCGGCGGCGAAGATAAAGGCATGGCGAGGCTGGTCAGGGAAACCTGCGACATCGTCGTCCGCATCCCCATGCCGGGAAAAGCCTTGACGCTGAACGCGTCAGTCGCGGCCGCCCTGCTTATTTACGAAGTGTTGAGAAAGCGCGGCGCGGGGAAACACTTATGAACAAAGGCGCCTGGCTGCTTGTGGACGGTTACAATGTGCTTCATAACTGGCCGGCCTTTGACAAGCTGCGGGTGGCGGATCTGTCGCACGCCCGCGACCGGCTGGCGGACACTATAGCTGATTACGCCTCTTTTAAGGGCTGCCTTCCGGCCGTCGTGTTCGATGCCTACGCGGCGAAAGGTGATGCCGTGGTGGAACACCGGCCAGGGGTTGACGTGGTGTTCACCGCCGAAGGCGAAACTGCCGATTCATATATAGAAAAGGCTGCTTACCGCCTTTTGCGGGAAAAGAACGACGTCTTTGTCGTTACCGGCGACCAAAGCGAACAAATGGCCGTGTTGGGCATGGGCGCTTACCGCCTGGCCGTCGGCGAATTTATTGGCGATTGCCTGAAAACAGGCCGCGCGATCGCCGAAGCGGGCGGCGGCGGGCTTTTGGCCGGTCGCCGGGAAGTGTCCGAGCGCCTTGCTTCGGAGGTCGTAACCAGGCTGGAAAAACTTAGGCGGGACGACTGAACGCGGCTCGGAAAAACCCCACCTCCATTTGAGCGACTGTCCGGCGCGCACGAAATACGCAAACAGCTTGTCGGCTGGTTTTTTCTATTTATGCCAAGAAACATTCTTTATATTGTGTTGCCTGCCGAACCTGCCGTGAAAACCGACAAGCATCCCGCCCGTGCTACAATTATGCACGGGGAGAAAGAGACGCTCCTGTGCCAGCGGCGGTTTTGGGGCGGCAGGTTCGGCCATGCCCCCGGGCCGTTCCCGGACAAAGAGGGCGGGGCCCCCGCGAAATCGCGGGGGCCCCGCCCTCTTTGTCCGGGAAAATCCCTGACGTGGCAGGCGCCGGTCATTGCATGTTCGTTCGGGAGCGTTTGTCAAGGACATAGTTTGGCGTGGAGAAAAAAGCCCTTTCTTTATTCGTTGTGACGCTGTATAATGAATTGAGTTGTCGGATGGTCGGGGCGCGAGGTGAAACGATGGATTGGATAACCACAAAACAGGCTGCCGATGAATGGGGCATAACAGTGCGACGTGTCCAAGCGCTATGCGATAACGGGCAGGTGAACGGCGCAACTAAGTTGGCAGATATGTGGGTGATTCCCAAGGGCACACAAAAGCCGCTTGATGGCAGGACAAAGGCGGCGCGTGAATCTAAAGAATCCAATATGCACGGGGGCAAGTAACCAATGGCAGCAAAGGCGGGCAACAGCAATCTGCATGATTCGTCAAGAAACAAGCAAGATGAATTTTATACCCAACTTTCGCTTATCGAGAGCGAACTAAAACACTACAAGGGGCATTTCAGAGGAAAAGTCGTATTATGTAATTGCGACGACCCCTATGAAAGCAACTTTTTCAAATACTTCGCCATCAACTTCAATTCGATGGGGTTAAAAAAACTCATAGCAACGTGTTATGCAACGTCCCCGATTGTTTATACCCAGTTGACGCTATTCGGGGCGGAAATGGCCGCAGGAGCAGAACCGGGCAAAAAAAAGCCATATAAAATCGAAATTGCCGAAGTTACAGACGAAACCGGCGACGGGCGCGTGGGGCTTGCCGACGTAGAATATCTGTTGAGAAACAAAAAGAACGTGCTAACCCTTTTACAAGGCGACGGCGATTTTCGGAGCGCGGAATGCATTGAACTTTTGAAGCAAGCGGATATAGTCGTCACCAACCCGCCCTTTTCACTTTTTCGTGAGTATATAGCGCAACTTATGGAATGTGAAAAGTCGTTTGCCATCATAGGCAACATGAACGCAGTTACTTACAAGGAAATATTTCCATTAATAGCTACCAACAGATTGTGGTTGGGTTATAATAGCGGTCATTATTGGTTTGCCGTTCCCGACAACTACGAGGCAAAGGCGACTGATTTCAAGATAGATGAAAACGGGCAAAAATGGCGCCGCATGGGTAACATTTGCTGGTTTACCAATCTTGACATAGAAAAACGCCATGAGGACATGGCTTTGTTTAGAACGTATTCGCCCGACGTTTACCCTAAATACGACAATTACGACGCAATAAATGTGGATAAAACCGCCGATATACCATGCGACTATTACGGCGTAATGGGTGTGCCGATTACGTTTCTGGATAAATATAATCCAGAACAATTTGAGATTGTCGCGTTCCGAAAAGGCAATGACGGCAAAGACTTGACCTACTCGTTCACAGATTATTCACAAAATGTTAAAGCAGAGGACGGCACAGCCGTACAGCCGTACAGCCGTACAGCCGTACTTCCGCATACTCATTCGACGGGCATAGACACCCGGCAGCAAACGGAGAACGCAAGTATGCGAGACTGCTCATTCGCAACATCAATACCCGGAATGATTAAGAGCAACGACGGCAAAATCAACGGGAGAACAACATATGCTCGTATAACAATACGAAGAAGGAGTTTGTCTACACAATGAAAATCAAACTGCATGAAATCCCAATCCGCGAGGTTGTCGCAGGGTACAAGGACAGCGCGGAAAACGGCGTCGTGGGGTACAACAGCCGTCTAAATGTTCGACCTGCCTTTCAGCGCGAGTTTATCTATAAGGATAAACAACGCGACGAGGTTATCCGCACGGTACGAAAAGATTTTCCGCTCAATGTTATGTATTGGGTGCTGTCCGACGACGGCAATTTTGAAGTGCTGGATGGGCAGCAGCGCACAATCAGCATTTGCCAGTACATCAACGGTGACTATTCCATTGACCATATGGGCTTTGACAACCTGACCAAGACAGAGCAAGGGCAAATTTTAGCCTATCCCCTTATGGTTTACATCTGCGAAGGAACGGACAAGGAAAAACTGGACTGGTTTGAAATCGTCAATATGGTAGGCGAACAGCTTTCCGCGCAGGAACGCCGCAACGCCATCTATACGGGTGAATGGCTGACCGAGAGCAAGAAGTATTTCAGCAAAAACGCTTGTCCGGCATATGCCATCGCAAGCGACTACATGCGCGGCTCACCGATACGGCAAGAGTATTTGGAAACTGCCGTACGCTGGATTGCGGCGAAAGGCGGCGACGAAATAGAAGATTATATGGCGGCTCATCAACACGACACGAATTGCAACGAGTTATGGCTATACTTCCAGACCGTCATAAATTGGGTTAAAGCGACGTTCCCAAACTACCGCAAGGAAATGAAAGGGCTTGAATGGGGTATTCTCTATAACAGGCACGGCGCGGGCAAGTACGACCCAAAACAGCTTGAAGCGCGTATATCCGAGCTTATGCAGGACGACGACATAACCAAGTTCAGCGGCATTTACGAGTATCTGCTATCCGGCGAGGACAGGAAGGCGGAACGCCTTTTGAGCATACGCGCCTTCTCGCCGAAAATGGCGCGGACGGCATACGAGCGGCAAAAGGGCATATGTCCGGCATGCAAAAAGCCCTTTCCCATTGAAACAATGCAAGCCGACCATATAACACCATGGAGCAAGGGCGGCAAGACGACCGCCGATAACTGTCAAATGCTCTGTGATGATTGCAATAGGCGCAAGAGCAATATTTAGATATGCGTAACAATTATTATCGTTTACCATAACAAATCACAGGAGGTGGCTTCGTTGTTTTATCACATTCTTGCAGAAACCAATGAAAAGGTCGAAAAGAACAATACAAATCCTCGGCGAAGATGTCCGCGTTCACGCCGTCCCAATGAAAACCGCCGTGAAGTTCAAACAAGAGCGCGGGCGGGCCGGATTCCGCATGGTTATTTTTGCTGGCGCACGGCGCGCGTTGGTTAGTAGGTTTGCCTTGTTCGTCTTTCAACCGCCCAAGCGTCCACAGGGTGCGAAAAATCCCCGCGATGGCGTAGCTGCCGATAGAGTGCGGCGTACTGTCCCCGCGGTTCCCCTGCGCCGCGAATTTCGAGATGTGCATAATCACGACAACCGCCGTATTTGGATCATTCAAGGTCTATGTTGACTATTTCTTCAAAGATAGCTTCGCGGTTATGCCGGGCGACGTACCATTCTTTGAGCAAAAGTTCCACGAGCTTTATCAGCCTCTGCGCTTCCTGCGGGTCAACGTCCAGCAGCAGGCCGTCCGCCTGTTTCATGCGCTCGCCGATGCCGCCAAGTTGGGAAATGCTGTCGATGGCCTGCCAGAGCTCCGCATCGACAAATTCGCGCAAGGCGCGGATCTCTTCATACAAAGTGTCTTTGTTTATTTCCCAGTAATCCCTTATTATGGCGCGCAGGCATCGCCTGGCTAAAGCGGCCGCCGCCCTTTCGCTGAATTCCAGCACCGAACAAGCCTCTTGGTAGTCGGAGGTGATTTGTTCGGGTATGTATCCGGGATATTTGGCGTAATTGGCGCGCGGGTGTATGTTTACAAAAAGGCCGTCAAGATCTTTGCTGTGCCCGAAGGCGTAAATGCTGACTTTTTTGCAGTTCGGGCATTTGATGAAGGCAACTTTGATAGAGGTAAGGTTGTCCCGTTTCCAAACTGCCGCGTTGTTTTTAAATTTTGTCACATCATGGAAATTGAGAAAATAATTAACGTACGTGTCTTGGCTCATGGCCAGCGACAGGCCGCAAAAAGGGCACTGATAAGCCGTCATTTTCCCGCCTCTTTCGTTGCCGCCCGACATGGGCGGCCAGTTTCAGTCTATTTTGATCAGTTTGTATTTCGCGCTGCCCAGGCCGATTTTTTCCGCGTACTTTATTTGGTAGGCGCCGTTTTTGGACTCTATGCGCTCTACCAAATGCTTTTTCTCCGCGTCCGGGCGCGCGTAAATAAGATCGAGGCTGGCTTTTTCCAGCGCTACCGGATCAAGGGACGCGAGAATGCCGATGTCAGGCATCAAAGGATGCGCCGCCCGCGCGTCGCAGTCACAGTCCACCGATAGATTGTTCAGCACGTTTATGTAAAGCGCCTTGCCTTTTTTGGTGTCAATCACCGCCTTGGCGTATTCAATCACTTTTTCGAGGAAAGGTTCGCCGGTTGAGGAAAACGTCCCCTCGCCCGAGGAGTGGATCGCCCTTTTGCCCCGCGGCGATGCCACGCCTACGGCAATGTTCTTAAATGTGCCGCCGAATCCGGCCATGCCGTGCCCTTTGAAATGGGCGACCGAGATCAGCCAGTCATAATCCAAAATGTGCGAGCCAACAATGGCCTCTTTGAGCCGGTTTCCGCCTGCAACCGGTATAACGCTGTCGCCGTCTGCGTCCAGGATGTCTACCGGCGCGAAAGTGAAACCATGCTCTTTCGCTAAGGCCAAATGTCCCGCAGTCGCAGCGCGCGCGCCGCCATACAGCACATTGCTGTCGGCCAGCGTGCCCCGGACGGCGCCGCTAAGGTCGCGCAAGAGGCCGGGCGACAGATAATTCGTATTGCCGCGCTCGCCCATGTGCAGCTTGATCACGACTTTGCCCGCGATATTGGCGTTCAGTTTTTTATAAACCGCCATAAGGCCTTTGCCGCTGATATCGCCGGTAAAGTAAACATCGGCGCCTTCGCCTGCCGGCGCTTTCACCGGATCGCCCGCCGCCGCTCCCTTTTTGGCGTCCAAAGCGGCGCAGCCCTGTCCGGCCAAAACGAAAAACAATAAACCGGCGGCAAAACAAGCGGCCAAAAACCCTCGGCCCCGCTTGCGCGTACAATCCGGCGGCTGCGGGCGCGCCTTGTTTTCGGCCATATCCCTCGCCCTGCGTCCGTTGCCCTGCATTTCCCGTTTCGGCGAAAACCTGGGCATTGCCTTATTATCCTGCTATTAATTGGTCGGCGTATTTGATGGTAGTTTCTACGCACGACTGCGCCAGCGCCAAGTCGAACCCTGCTGTTTTGCCTTCTTTTAGTTCGCTTTCCAAATTTTGCATGACCGCGTACAACTCCGGGAAAGACAGGTTGGCGGCAACGCCTTTAATTGTATGAGCCTCCAGGGCGGCGGTTTTAAAATCGCCCTGCTCGATGGCTCCAAGAAGCTCCTGAATATGGGGCTTGGCGATAAAATTTTTCAAAAGCCGCAAATACAGCCCTTTATTGTTCGCGACGCGTTTGACGCCTTCCGCCATATTGATATAATCCTCAAGTGTTTTTGCCGTATCGCCCGTTTCAGACATTTAGTTCATTCTCCTTTCATTTGTGCGGCCGGTTGCCGTCGCTCCATTTGGGGAAACCGGCACACATAAACCCGCCCTTAACTTAAAGGGCAACGCTTTATCCAGCCGCGCGCCGTCAGCAATTGTTAATTTATTTTACGAAGTTATTATAGCATTTATCATAAATATGTACAATAGCAAAGCCGCCGGCAAAGCAGAAAGCGCCGCGGGCGACCTCTGCCCGCCAAGACCTGCGCAGCGCGTTTTGCGGGAATAAAACTGTTGGGTTGCCGTTTTTGTGCTATAATATACTAAGGTCAGCAAGATGAAATTTATCCAGGCCGAAGGAGCTTCGTTATGCCTACTGAAATTATCGCGCTCAAGCAAGAAAAATGCGTCGGTTGCAATAGATGCGTTGCCGCTTGCCCGGCGGACGGCGCGAACAAAGCGATTTTCGACGGCGCGCGGGGCAGGATGCACTTAAACCGGGAGCGATGTATTTCCTGTGGCGGCTGTATAACCGTTTGCCGCCATGAAAGCCGCTTTTACAATGACGATACGGCAGAATTTTTCGCCGCTTTGGAACAAGGGGCCGATATAGCTGTTTTAGCCGATGCATCGCTTCGCGCTTGTTTTCCCGGCTATAAAAATTTATTGGGCTATTTGAAAAGCATCGGCGCAAAACACATTTACGACACTTCCTTCGGCGGCGAAATCGCCGCCTGGGGAAGGCGCGCCGCCGCCAAAGCCGAAAAGCGCCCGTTGCTTTACACTCCCTGCCCGCCGGTTGTGGATTATATCGAAAAATACCTGCCCGCGTTAAAAGACAACCTCGCTCCGACGGAAAGCCCCATGCTGTGCATGGCCGTTTACCTGCGCCGGTATTTAAACCTGGCAGGCCGCCTGGCCCTTCTGACGCCCTGCATAGCGGCGCGCGCCTGGACAGGCGGCGATGCCGGCCTCGTCCAATACAGCGTAACTTATGCCCATTTAAAAGATTACTTGGCGCAAAAAAACGTCAATGTCGGCAATTGCCCGGAGCGGGATTTTGACGCCGCCCCGGGCGCGCGCATACCGGATGCGGGCGGCGAACCGGGCGGGCGGGCGATCGGCGGGCAAGCTGTTTACGGTTATTTAAGCAGATATCTTGAGCAAAAAGAGGCCGGCGCCGATTTGCCCCCGCTCTCCATACTTTTGAACTGCGGCGACAATTGTTCTTTCAGCGTGGGCGCCGGCAAAGAAGATAGCTGGAAAAGCGCGGCGCCGTGCCCAGAATCGGCCGCTGCCGCAAAGCGGCGGCCGGGAATCAACCTGCGCTTGGAAGACTTCGCCCGCGGCCGCGCGCGCAAAGAAGCGGCGCCCGTCATTTTTTTGCCCGCCGGCTCCTTGGAAGACATCTACGCAAAGCTGCACAAGGCCGACGAAGCATCCCGGCGGATTGACTGCGGCGCCTGCGGGTACGGAAGCTGCGCGGCGTTTGCCGCCGCCTTGCTGCGCGGGGAAAATGACGAAAAAAACTGCGTTTTCTATTTGCGCGAAGAATTAAAACGGGCGCAGAAGCTGAACTGCCGCTTGCAAAACCAGATAGAAGAAAACAGCCGGCAAGCCGCCGACCTCGCGGCCGCCATTGAAGTGGCGCGCAGAGCCAGCTTGGCGAAAAGCAATTTCTTGGCCAGGATGAGCCATGAAATAAGAACGCCCTTAAACGCGATCATCGGCATGTCCTATATGGCGCGCAAAGCCAAGGACTATGCCGAAGTAGCCGAATTCCTCGACAAAATAGACTCGGCTTCCACCCACCTGCTCGCCTTGATCAACGACATTTTGGACATGTCCAAAATCGAGGCGGAAAAATTTGAACTGGTTGAAGGCGAATTGCGCCTGGAAAAGTTGCTCATAGATATTTGCAATGTCATTACCGTGCGCGCGGACGAGAAAAACCAGGAATTCATCGTGAATGTCGACCCGCGCATGAGCACGAGTTTTAAAGGCGACGGCCTGCGCCTGTCGCAGGTCATAACCAATCTTTTGAGCAACGCCGTGAAGTTCACCCCGCCGGACGGCAAGGTTAGCCTGACGGTTACGCAGGCGGAAAAAGGGCCGGACTCCACGCTCGTCCTTTTCGAGGTGGCCGACTCCGGCATCGGCATGACCGAAGAACAGCTCGGCCGTTTGTTTGTCCCCTTTGAGCAGGCGGACGGCGGGATTGCCAGAAAATACGGCGGCACCGGCCTGGGACTGGCCATAAGCAGAAAAATCGTCAACCTGATGGGCGGCGATATAACTGTTGAAAGCAAGTACGGGCAAGGCAGCGTTTTTAAGTTCGCGGTGAATTTGAAAAACAGCAACAAGCGCGTTGGCAACCAGCTTGACCGCAGCATTTCCATCGACAGCATCCGGATACTCATCATAGACGATTCGGCTGAAATACTGCGTTTTTTCCAAACGCTTTTTTCCGCGGCCAACATATATTTCGCCACGGCGCAAAGCAGCGAGGACGCGCTGGTCATATTGCGGCGCGCGAAAATTTCCGGGCGGCCTTTCAACATGTTGTTCATTGACTGGCGGCTGCCGAATACGGACGGCATATCGCTTTACAATAAAATCCGCGCGGAGTTTGGCGATCATTTTGCCGTCATCCTTATATCCCCGGCCAAAATGAACGAAGTCAAAAGCCGGGCGGCCGAGGCCGGCATCAGCAGATTGCTGCCCAAGCCGCTTTTCCCTTCCACCGTCATCAACGCCATAAACGAGATCGTCGGCGTCCCCCCAAAGGATACGGGCGGCGTCGCAACCGAAGGCAAGGACTTTGCGGGCAAAAAGATTTTATTGGTGGAAGATGTTGAAATAAACAAGGAGATAGTTTATTCTTACCTTGAAGAAACGAACGCGGAATTGGATTGGGCGCAAAACGGCGTGGAGGCGGTGGAAAAATACCTGTCCGCCGGCGCGGGGGGGTATGACCTTATCCTGATGGATATCCACATGCCGCTGATGG
This sequence comes from Acidaminococcales bacterium, assembly GCA_031290885.1. Lineage (NCBI taxonomy): Bacteria > Bacillati > Bacillota > Negativicutes > Acidaminococcales > Acidaminococcales bacterium. Next base: position 30,752 of record JAISLQ010000059.1, on the reverse strand, counting down.
ACGGCTTTAGCGCCGCGCGCCGCATACGGTCGCTGGAAAAGGGCGGCGAACGCGTCCCCATAATCGCCATGACTGCCAACGTTTTCAAAGAAGACGTCGAAAAATGCCTTGCGGCCGGCATGGACGATCATCTGCCCAAACCGATGGATTACGACCTGACCATTAAAAAGATAGAACAAATTCTTTTTGCCGCCGCCTCGCGCCCGTAGCCGGGCATCTGCCCGAAGAAAAACAAGGCGGCGTAAAAGCACAGAGGTGTCAATGACAATGAGACAAAATTTTTATAAAAAAATTGACGGCTATGTCGCGAGCATTGCCAGCAATTATAAAGAAAATTCCCATATTATCTCGCTTGACTTGGGGTTCATGCCCGACCGCGACGCCATAGTTGAAATCATCCACTTGCTCCGGGCCTTGCTGTTCCCCGGCTATTTCGGCCGGCTGGATCTTGCGTCCCAGTCCATAAATTACCATATCGGCGACCTTTTGGACAACATCTATATGAAACTGCACCGGCAGATCTGCCACGCGCTGAAAAGCCAGACCGGCCAGCCGGCGGCGTCCCCGGACGAATTGCCGGAAAAAGCGGACGAGTTGATTTGCCGGTTTTTTGACAAGCTGCCCGAAATAAGGAATTGCCTTGCCAAAGACGTGCAGGCGACTTACGATGGGGATCCTTCCGTCACCTCTACCGACGAAGTGGTGTTTTCTTTCCCCGGCATCTTCGCCATCAGCATATACCGTCTGGCGCATGAACTGCATTCCCTCTTGGTGCCGCTCATCCCGCGGATCATGACCGAATACGCCCACAACAAGACCGGCATCGACATACATCCGGCCGCCAACATCGGCGCCCCTTTCTTCATCGACCACGGCACAGGCATAGTCATAGGCGAAACAACCAGCATCGGCAACTATGTGCGCATATATCAGAGCGTTACGCTGGGCGCGCTGTCGCCCCAGCAGGGGCAGTCCCTGCGCGGCGTCAAGCGCCACCCGACGCTGGAGGACTATGTTGTCGTCTATTCCGGCGCGTCCATCATGGGCGGCGAAACGGTCATCGGCAAAGGCAGCGTCATAGGCAGCAACGTCTTTCTCACGCAGTCGGTTCCACCCGGCAGCCGGATAAGTTTGAAAAAGTCCTGACCAGGCAGGCGCGAATGGCTTTCGCGGGTTTTGGCCGGATCCTTTACGGAAAAATCCCCGCGTTCAAAGGCGGCTGCTGCGCAGTTCCGGCATAATGGCCCCGCGCCACCGGCCGCCGTTGTCTTGGGCGATCCTTTCTCGGCGCCCGATTAGGCGGGGCGCGCATTTTTCGCGCAAGGCAACGCCAGCCGCGTTATCGGCGCTGGCAACCGCCGGCAGCGGCCAAATCCCGTGCTTTTCCGATTCCCGGATGATTTTGCGCAAAAGCCTTTCGCCCCAACCCCTGTTGCGGCAAACTTCGGTTATGCAGAGGCTATCTTGCGCTGCCCCACGGCAAGCGGCGCGCGCCGAAACCGGCGGCAACGCCGCCCGGCCAGCTACCGCGCCGCCCGCCGCAGTGACGTGCCGGCAGGCTTAAAATGCGCCGCGCCCCGGCTTTCGCAAGGGGCGGCATTTTTCAAAGACGGCGACATTGGTTTCATGCCTTCCTCATAGAGGGCGCGGCCGGCCAGTTCGTTGCGCGCGTTGCAAAAAGGGCAGCCAGAACTTTTCAGACAGTATCCTGACATTCTTCCGCGTAGCGGGCATAAGTATAAAGCAGATCCGAAAGTCTGTTTATGTATCGGATGAGCACGGGGTTGACCGGCGACCGATCGTTTAAAGCGACGATAAAACGCTCCGCCCTCCGGCACACAGTACGCGCTATATGCAGCGCGCCGGAGGCATTGTTGCTGCCGGGCACGATGAATTTGGGCGCGGGATCGTAAAGTTTGATGGCCTCGTCTATCCAATCCTCCAATTTTTTCACCGTTGCGTCCGTAAACCCGGCGGTATATTTGCCGGAAGGGTCGGCCAGTTCGCCGGCCACGCCGAAAAGGTCGCGCTGCGCATCCCGCAGGCGTCCGCTCATAACGTCGTTTTCAAGAAAATTCCGGGCAAAGCCGATCTGGGAATTAAGTTCGTCAACAGTGCCGTAGCTTTCCACCCGCAAATCATATTTTTTGACGCGCGTGCCGTCCAAAAGGCTGGTCATGCCCTGATCGCCGCCCCGGGTGTAAATAACCGCCGTACTCATTTCTTATCTCCTCCTTAAAATAACCGGCAGCCGTCCCGCTTTCCCCGGGCGGCTGTGAGCGCAAAACAAAACAAGATGCGCATTCCCAAATTAATATTTTCGGCGGCAAACAAAAAAATCCTTCTGCCGGCGCAACCTGCTGAATACGGCAAACACCATAAATTTCAAAAATCGGAGACGAAAAATGCGGATAAGAATGGATCAATTAGTAAGGGCTGTCGCCGCGGCGCTTGACATAGTGGAAGGCGACCTTTTGGGCGCAAGCACCCACCACGGCAAGCGCATCGCCGTTTTGTGCGCCGCTATGGGGCGGCATTTCCAGATGGGCGAAAGCGAATTGTCCGCTCTGGCTACCTGCGCGTTGTTTCACGACTGTGCGCTCACCGAATACATCCTCGCCGAACGGATGGGCAACAGCCCGGCCATGCGCCTGCACTGCCAATATGGGCAGCGCGATGTGGAAATGCTGCCTTTTAAAACCGATATCAGCGGCTTTGTGCTGTATCACCATGAACTTGCCGACGGCAGCGGCGCCTTCGGCAAGAAAGAGGGAGAATTGCCGCTGGGCGCGGAACTGATCGCCATCTCCGACATGCTCGATGTCAGCAGCCACCTGCAAACCATACCCTTGGAGGGCCTTGCGGCTATCCGCCGGCGGATAGCCGCAAGCGCCGGCAAACATTTCACCCGGCGCGCCGCCGAAGCCATGCTGACGGTGCTTGACGAGGAAATGCTCCTTTTGCTGCGCGACGGCCGGATCGCCGACACGGTGGAAAAAATCATACCGACTTGGAGCGCGGACGTGGAAGACGAGGCGGTTTTTCGGCTGGCCGGGTTGGCCGCGCGGTTTATCGACTATAAATCGGAGTTCACCAAACGCCATTCCATACAGATTGCGAACAGGGCGTGGCTGATGGGCGAATACTACGGGCACAGCCACTCCTTGCGCGCGCAGCTATATCTTGCGGCCGCTCTGCACGACATCGGCAAGCTGTCCACCCCGGCGCGGATACTGGAAAAACAAGGCGCACTGACGGCGGAAGAATTCGCCACGATAAAAGACCACGCGCGCATGACCTACGAACTGCTCAAAAACATTGCCGGGTTCGAGGACATACGCGACTGGGCCTATAAGCACCATGAAAAATTGGACGGCACAGGCTACCCTTTCGGTTTGCGGGCGGAAAACATGGACTTTAACGCGCGGCTCATCGCCTGCCTGGACATCTACCAGGCGGTGAGCGAAGCGCGCCCTTACCACTCCAGCCGCAGCCACAAAGAAACCATGCCCATACTTTATGAATTAGCGCAAAAAGGCTGCATTGACGAAAAAATCGTGAAAGACATCGACAAAGCCATGTTTGCATACGCCGGCGCCGAAGACCTGCCCGCCCCGCCTGGCGCCCTGCGCCTGTAATTGCGGGAGCGACATGGCGGCGGAGCGCGATTAATGGAGCAGAACGCGGCTTTAAAAGAAATATCGGATCTTTCGGGCATGCAAAGGGCCGCGCTGTTTCCCCTTTGGGGCAGACCGTTTTCAGCGGGCTTTGTCCGAAAATCCCCGACGATAAAGAGGCTATCGTCGTCCTCTGTTCTTTGGGCCATAACTTCCGGGAAATTGAAAAAAGCGTTCGGCGAATACGGCGGTTTGGCTTATATTGTCCGTGGCCGGAAAATTGACGATGCTATTGGGCGTTTCATCGCAAGAAAATCCGGCGGCAAAGACGCGATCATGTGTTTTTATATAAACAATCCCCAAATATTCGATTTATGGTCGCCTTTGTTGCGTTGAAAAGCAGTCGAGCCTTATTTTAAGAACGTCAAAAAGGACAAGCATTGGAAAATATCGACCAAACTGAACATGCTGTTTTGCGATTTGCTGAAAATGGTCAATTTTTACCATCTTAAATTTGAAAGTCGCGCAACCGCGCGTTTTTAAAACACAGGAGGCTCGTGCTTGAAGCCGAAAGCGGCCGCACTCCCCCGTATTTAAAGGAGGTTTTTATCTTGCCCTTGCCCGACAATCTGCATTTTGACACGCTTGCCGTACACGGCGGGCAGCAGCCCGACCCGGCGACCGGCGCGCGCGCCGTGCCTGTCTATCAAACGACTTCTTACAATTTCCGCGACGCCGAACATGGCGCCAACCTGTTCGCGCTGAAAGAGGCCGGCAACATCTACACCCGGATCACGAACCCAACCACCGATGTCTTTGAAAAACGCATGGCTCTTTTGGAAGGCGGCGTCGGCGCCGTGGCTTTCGCTTCCGGGCACGCCGCCATCAGCGCCGCCATTTTCAATGTTGCGCAAAACGGCGACGAGATAGTAAGCTCCTCCGCGCTCTATGGCGGCACCTACAACATGTTTGCCTACACCTTGCCCAAACTCGGCGTCAAGGTCGTTTTCGCCGCAGGCGGCCCGGACGATTTTTCCCGGGCGATCACGCCAAAGACCAAGGCCTTGTACGCGGAAACCATCGGCAACCCCCGCCTCAACGTGCTGGACGTCGAGGCGATCGCGCGCATCGCGCACGAGGCCGGGCTGCCGCTCTTAGTTGACGCCACCTTTTCCACCCCGTACTTGCAGCGTCCGATTTTTTCAGGCGCGGACGTCGTCGTTCACTCGGCGACCAAATTTATCGGCGGCCACGGGACGTCCATGGGCGGCGTCGTTATCGATGCGGGAAAGTTTGACTGGGGCACGGGCAAGTTCCCCAATTTGAGCGAACCGGACGCCAGCTACCATGACCTAAGTTACAGCCGCGACATCGGGGCCGCCGCCTTCATCACCCGCCTACGCGTCCAGGTTTTGCGCGACTTGGGCGCGGCTTTGAGCCCTTTTAACAGTTTTCTTTTTTTGCAGGGGCTGGAAACCTTGCCGCTAAGGATGCGGCGGCATAGCGACAATGCGCTGAAAGTGGCGCAGTTTTTGGCGGCGCACCCTGCGGTGGGCTGGGTAAGCTATCCTGGCTTGAAAAGCCATCCAGACTATGGCCTGGCGCAAAAATACCTGCCCAGGGGCGCCGGCGCCATCCTCACCTTTGGGATCAAAGGCGGCCTTGCCGCCGGCGCGCGGTTCATCAACGCGCTGAAAATATTCTCCCTGCTCGCCAATGTGGGGGACGCGAAATCACTGGTCATTCATCCGGCCAGCACGACCCATTCACAGCTTACGCCGCAGCAACGGGCGGCGGCCGGGGCGGGCGACGACTTGATCCGCCTGTCCGTCGGGTTAGAGGACGCAGACGACCTCATCGGCGATCTGGAACAGGCTTTGGCCGCTTCACGGCAATGACCGTTCGGCGCCAAAAGGGCGCGCCCCCTTCGGCCTATATGGGCCGCCGGCCGCGCGCGCATCAAAAGGTTCGTTTATGCCATGCAATTTTGTGGGAAAGCCGGCAATTAATCAGCATTTGCCTGATATTGGGCCATCCTTCTCCAAGACTAAGCGGCGCACTGTAAAATATGGCTGTTTGGTCTTGATATCTTGTGTTGTCTTGTGTTATCTTGTTTATGGGCAAGTTTCATGAGGGGAAAATGTTCGGCGCAGTGTCTTGCAAGCGGTTATTTAGAGACTTCATTTATTTTGAAAAGCAATTCGGATGTGTTGCCTTTGTTTTACGCGCAAATCAGAAGGGTTTTGAGAACGATTTTTGTCGGCAGTTTGCCGTCATCGCCGCTTTTTCGCCTTAAATCGCTCGCGCTTTTTCTTCTGCCGCTTTTTGTTTTGTCCGCCGCCTGCAAAAAAGTTCCGGAGAAAAGCAGCGCCGCCAAGTTCATGATGGATACCGCCGTGCAAATAGATGCCATGGGACACGACCGGCAAAAAACCGGCGAAGCCGTAAACAAAGCTTTCGCCCTGATGCAAAGCGTCGCGGACCGAACGGATCGCTACGGCAAGAGCGGCCTGTCGGAAGTGGCGCGGATAAACGAAAGCGCCGGCGCGGCGCCGGTTGCCGTATCCACCGATGTGTTTTTCATTATAGATTTCGTGTTGGGCCAACAATATCCCGAATTTGATATAACTTTAGGGCCGCTGACCGACCTTTGGAACAAATGCCGCGATGAAAAAAGGCTGCCGGGGGCAGGCGAGCTGCGAAAAGCCATGCGGCTCACGGGCAAAGAAAAATTAACGGCCAGGGCGGCGGGGGAGACGGTTTACCTTGAGGAAAAAGGTATGTCCATAGACCTCGGCGCGCTGGCCAAAGGTTGGGCGGTAGAGGAAGCCGGCAGGTTTTTGGCCGGCGATCCGGATGTCATTTGCGCTTTGGTCAATGGCGGCGGCAATATCAAGGTCGTGGGCGAAAAACCGGATAAAGCCCCTTGGCTTGTCGGCATACAGGATCCGCGCGCTTTAAATGAGAATTTGGGCGTGCTCAGGCTGTCGCCCGGCGAGAGCGTGGCGACTTCAGGCGACTACCAGCGTTATTTTGAAATGTCCGGCAACCGCTACCATCATATATTGCTGCCGGAGACAGGCTGGCCGGGCACAAGGAACATCAGCGCCACCGCCGTTACGAAAAACGCTTTTTTGGCCGACTATTATTCCACGCTTTTTTTCCTTCTGCCGGCGGCCGAAAGCATGGCCATCATGGAGAACATACCCGAATTGGAAGCGGTGATCGTGGACAGCGGCCGGACTGTTTATATTTCCGCCGGATTAAAGGACAAATTTGAGAAAAATGAAAAAAGCGAATGGCTTTATTTGCAAAAATGACTTTTACATAGCGGGTTCGATCGTCCTTTTGTCCCTATTTTCTTTAGCCCCCGCCCTTGCCGGCCGGGAAACGGGCGGCGGGCGGGCGGTCGTAGCCACCCAGGATGCGGAGCTGTTTTCCGTTGACCTTGCGCGGCTCAAACGCCAGGGTGTTTTCACGAAGTCTTTCGCCGGCGCCGCCGGCCCGATAACCTTTGAATTTGACCCGGAAAAGGGGATAAGGGCGATCGATGCGTCCTGCCGCGATAAAATATGTATGCACATGTCCTATATAAATAAACCGCGGCAAATGATCGTCTGCCTTCCCGGGCAAATTTACGCCGCAATAGAGCAGCCGGGAATTGGGGATGAACTTGATGCCATATCGCGATGAAGCGCGCCGGCTTGTTCTCGCCTCCACCCTCGCGGCGATAGGGGTGGCCCTCAATGTCGCCGAAAGCGCCCTGCCGCCCCTTTTGCCCGTGCCGGGCGCTAAAATAGGGCTGGCCAATATTTCGGCGCTTATGTGCCTTTATCTCCTGCCGTTGCGGCTGACCGTCGCGGTTATTTTTTTGCGGGTTTTCATAGCTTCTTTTCTGACCGGCACTTTGCTGTCGGCCGCTTTTTTTCTGAGTTTGGCCGGCGGCGCGGCCAGCCTTTCGGTTATGGCCCTGATGCGGAAAATCCCGCGCGTTTCGCTCACCGGGGTCAGCCTGGCCGGCGCCGCGGCGCACAATGTCGGCCAATTGCTGGCCGCCTGTTTGCTCTTAAACAGTCAGGCGCTGTTATATTATCTGCCGCCGCTTGTCATTTTTTCCCTGCCTGCCGGCCTTTTTACCGGTTTTGCCGCCCAAGGCGGCCTGCTGCTGCTTGGGCGCGGCAATTTTCGCGCCGGGGACGGCTGAAACGGCCGCAAGGCTTTGCTTTTTATTTTAAAACAGGCTTTTTGCCGGCTCTTGGCATCCCCCGTATTTTTTTCAGTCCATATTTATGGTATCATTGTTATTGTTCAACTTATTTATCGCTACCGCGCCGTTTAATAGGAGGTCGCATGCCCACGGAAGGAAGGTTTTTCCCGGAACACGCCGCCGGACTGACGTTGGAAGAGGTCGCGCGGCAAAAAAGCCTGGGGCGGCAAAATACCGCGCCGGAAAAAATCACCAGGACCAATGGCCAGATCGTCAAGGACAACTTGGCCACGCTTTTTAATTTTTACAATTTCCTGATAGCTCTTTTTCTTCTGCTGGTCGGCGCCTACGCCAATATCGCCTTTATATCCATCATCGTCGTCAATATCGCCATAGGCGTAGCGCAGGAAATTCACGCCAAAAACCTGGTGGAAAAACTTTCGCTCATGAACATGCCGAAAACGACGGTGGTGCGCGGCGGCGCAATTTTGGAAGCGCCGGTGGAGGAATTGGTGCTTGACGATGTCGTGATATTCGACGGCGGCCGGCAAATCAGCGTCGATTCGGTGGTGCTTTACGGAGAGGCGGAAGTAAATGAATCGCTGCTGACCGGAGAATCCGACCTTGTTGCCAAAAAACCCGGCGACCACCTGCTTTCCGGCAGTTTTGTCGTCAGCGGCAAATGTTACGCCCGGGTAGAGCATGTGGGGATAGACAACTACGCGGCCGCCATAGCGCATGAAGCCAAAAAACACAAAGAGGTGAATTCCGAACTTTTGCGTTCCATGCGCAAAGTTACCAATTTTACCAGCTTTTTGATCGTCCCTTTGGGCGCTTGCCTTTTTCTGGAGGCGTTCTTCTGGCGGCGCGATGACTTGCAGTTTGCGGTCGTGTCTTCGGCGGCCGCCCTTTTGGGCATGCTGCCCAAGGGCCTTGTGCTGCTGATTAGCGTGGCGCTGGCCTCGGGCGTCATAGCCCTCGCCAAAAGGAAAATACTCGTGCAGGAACTTTTCGCCCTGGAGTCCCTGGCGCATGTCGACATATTGTGCCTTGACAAGACAGGCACTATCACCGAAGGAAAAATGTCCGTGCAGGCCGTGCACGTTTTGGAAGGGGCAGGAACCCCGCTCCCTTTTGAACGGCTTATCGGCTCTTTTCTCGGCAATTCCGACGACAACAACGCCACTTACCTAGCGCTGAAAGAATATTTCGCCGTTAACGGCGATTTGCCCGCCGCACGCAAAATACCGTTTTCCTCGCAAAGAAAGTGGAGCGCCGTAACTTTCGCCGGCGGCGGCACGCTGGTCTTAGGGGCGCCCGAGCGCCTGTCCGAAGCGCCCCTGCCGGAAGCGGCGGCGCGGGCGGAAGCGGCGGGCGGGCGGGTGCTGATGGCCGGCTACGGCGAGCGGCCGCCCATAGGCAATGAACTGCCCGGGCTCGTCCCGCTCGCCTATATTGTCCTGAGCGACCCGGTGCGCCGCAACGCGCCGGAAACATTGGCCTATTTTAAAGAGCAGGGCGTGGAAATAAAAATTATTTCCGGCGACAACCCGTTGACGGTTTCCGCCATAGCCAAAAACGCCGGTTTGGAAACCTACGCCAATTTCGTCGATATGTCAGGCTACGCAGAGGAAAGCGACGTCAAGCGGGCGGCGGCCGAATACAGCGTTTTCGGGCGGGTGTCCCCGCTGCAGAAAAAACTTATCGTCAGGGCGCTGAAAGAGGCGGGGCATATCGTCGCCATGGCCGGCGACGGGGTGAACGACGTGCTCGCCCTGCGCGAGGCCGATTGCAGCGTGGCGCTCGCCGGGGGCAGCGACGCCGCCCGGCAGGTGTCGAAGCTGGTGCTGCTCAATTCCGATTTTTCCTCCCTGCTTTATGTGCTGGCGGAAGGGCGCCGGGTCGTCAACAACATTACGCGGGCGGCCGGCATATTTTTTGTCAAGACCATTTACTCGGTGCTTTTAAGCGCGCTCTGCGTCGTTTTCAACATACCCTTCCCGCTCATACCGTTGCAGGGCACGCTCATGGATCTGACCATAGAGGGTTTCCCTTCCTTTTCCATGTCCTTTCAAAAAGACAACAAAAAAATTACCGGCACCTTTTTGCGCACCGTATTGCGGCGGGCTTTCCCCAATGCCCTGGCCGTCATACTGGCCGTGCTTGCGACGCATTTTGCCGCGGCCCGGTTCGGTTTGGCGCGCATTGAGTCGATAACCATATTGTACGGGATAATCGGGTTTATCGGCGTACAAGCCGTATTTAAGGCCAGCCGGCCTTTCGACAGGTTTCGGGCTGTATTGTGCGCGGCCACGACCATCGGTTTCTTCGGCGGGATGCTTCTTTTTCACGAATTTTTGCTCATCAAAGTGCCGCAAGGCCGGACGCTTACCATCCTCATCGTCATGGCGGCGGCAAGTTTGCCGGCGGAGAGGCTGTTTGCGCTGATAACCGACAGGATAATGGCCGAAGGCGGCGCGAAGCGGGCAAGCTGACTCTTTCGGCGGGCAGGCCGGGAAAATATAAGCAAGGCGTGTCCTTCTTGGCGGGAATACGCCTTGCTGCCTTTGTTTTCGGGGGAAGCGCCGCATGGCGGGCCAGCCGCCCACGCGCCTTCATAATGTTATCGAATTAAAACGCCCTTTAAGCTTTGCGAGGCAATTTGCCGGCCGGCGCGGCGCAAAACGCATGGCCCCGCTTAGGTCCGGCGAAGCTTCAGGGCAACGCGGGGCTGTAAATTGGCCGCAAAGCCAGCATGGTTTTAATCTGAACGGCATTGCTTGGCGCCGCCCCGGAGCGCTCCGGCTATAACGTCCATCGCCACGGCATAGTCCACGGGTTTGCCGATGTGTCCGTTCATGCCGGCGGCAATGACCGCGTCAAGGTCTTCCTTGAATACGTTTGCCGACATGGCAACGATCTGGACGGTCCGGGCATCGGGGCGGCGCAGCGCGCGGATTTCGCGCGTCGCGTCGCAGCCGTCCAATACCGGCATTTGCATATCCATCAGGATCAAGTCGTAATAGCCGTTTGCGGACTTTGCGAAAAGGTCTACCGCCTCGCGGCCGTTGTCTGCGCACTCGCACTCCGCGCCCGTGCCGTCAAGAAACGCCAAGATGATCTCACGGTTTATATCGACGTCGTCCACGATCATGATATGGCTGCCAGAGAAGTCCCTGCCCGCAGATTCGCCTTTGCTCGCGCCGCCGTCAGGCGCAGCCGGCAAAGATTCGTCCAGTTCGAGCCATGCCTTGAAAGAAAATCGGGAACCTTTGCCCACCTCGCTTTCTACGGTGACGCCGCTCCCCATCAGCTTCACGATGTTCTGGCAGATGGAAAGGCCCAGCCCCGTCCCTCCGTACTTGCGCGAAGTGCTGGCGTCCGCCTGTTCAAACGGGGTGAAAATACGCGCGAGCGCTTCCGCCGTCATTCCTATGCCGGTATCTGACACGGCAAAGTAAATCAGCGCCTTTTCATTGTCCCGTGACAGCACTTTTGCTTCCAGCGTTACGGCGCCGCCGCTTTGTGTAAATTTGACCGCGTTGGAAATAAAGTTTATCAAAACCTGGGACAACCGCATGGAATCGCCGCGGACCCTTAGCCGCCGCTCGCCGCCCGTGTCAAGCTTAAGCGACAGGGACAGGCCTTTGTTTGTCGCGGTCGGGCGCAAACTGCCGACGATGTTTTCCAAAATCCCGTTCAGGTCGAAAGGCGCTTTCTCCAGCGCCAGTTTCCCTTCTTCGATTTTGGACATGTCCAGGACGTCGTTCACCAGCCCCAGCAGATGCTGGGAAGAAATGTTGATTTGCGCGATGCATTTTTTCAATTCGCTTGGTTCCGGGTTGTGGTTCGCGATCTGCACCATCCCGATAATCGCGTTCATCGGCGTCCGTATTTCATGGCTCAGATTGGAAAGGAAGCGGCTCTTTGCCTTGTCGGCGGCCTTAGCGCGCTCAATGGCGGCCAGGTTGTTGTAAATGCCGTTCATGGTCTGGCAATACACTAAAAAAGAGGAGAAGAAGGCCTTCGGCATCCGGTCATAAACCAAGGCGCCCTCGCTCGTGATCCCGCCCAAGACAATGCCTTCCATCTTGCGCTCATTGTCAAAAAACGGCATATAAATCGCGTAAGACAGATCAAGCTGCCGAAACGGCGATTTATCGTCCGGGGGAGACTCTTTCTCGACGGCTTGCCGCTTAAAATCCAAAAGTTCCGGTTTGGCCAGCCACTCCCTGGCAACGGGAATTTCCGCGCAAGGCGCGTTGAAGTTGCACGAGCCGAAAAGCGTAAAATAGTTCCCGGCAATGTCCAAGCGCAAAACAGCCGCCGTTTCCAGCTGAAACACATCCACGACGCCTTCCGCCAAAATGTTGGCAAGGTCAGTTTTCGATACGGCGGCAAACGCGCGCTGGGTAAAACGGTGTATCTGTCCGAACAGTTCAATTTGATTGTTGAGTTCGCGCCGCATGAAGCGCATGTTTTGCTTTTCGATTTCATTATGGGCTGTTTTCAAATGCAATTCTTCCACAAGCTGCCTGAGCTGGCGCAGCTCATTCGCCTGCGTTGCGCTGGCGGCTATGTTCTCGTTCATCTGTAGAGGACCAAAAGCGAAGTTGTGTAGGTGTGAAAAAGGTTTTTACCTCCCAACGGGCAAAACTCGCCGAATCCGTACATGCCAAGCCAAGGCGGCGTTTCGCCGTCATTGCTGAAAGCGTTCTGCATCATGGCGATAATCTCGTCTTTGATGACTTTGTCGAACAAAGTGCGCCCACGCAAAAGGCAGTCCGTCTGGAACACGGCCACCGGGCTTATCTTCTCGTCTTTGGAGCGCGCCGCAATCTCTTCGCGCAAAAGTTCGAGCGTCTTTTTCTGCTCGGAAAAAATCAATTCTTCATCCCTGACCGTCATGTAAACATGATCGCCTTCGCGGGCGGATACCGACAGCCACAACCGCCCTGTGTCCTCCCTGGGCAGGCCCAGGCGCAGGATGTGTTTGTTGCCGTAGCATTCGGCCAGCTCGGGCGAAAGGTCGAAAGCGATGCCGCCGGTCACCAAGGAATTGCGCATGTCATCCTTGGATGCCGCGCCGACGCGCTGGCTGTATGTAGTCCACGCCGGCTGCCCGTCCAGCTCCACGATTTGGTTATGGTCGGCTTTGGTAATGGCCATAGGCTCGCCAAAAGCCTTGAACCCGTGCGTCGCCTTTGCCGAGGCCTTCAAGGTTTTGTCCGCGAAGCCCACCGCCCAAGCGCCGTAGGCACTCGCCCTGTCGCCTATATACTGCGACATCGTCAAAGCCTTGTAGTTATCGGACGAGGCGCCGCCGAAGATGAGCGCCTGCGCGCCAAACACTTCTTCCAGGGACGCCACCAACTCATCGTTGCAAGAATCCAAGCCGGGGCTGAGAAGATAAATGACGCTCGCGCCCGGCAGTTTCCCGTGCAGCCCCCTGGCAAGTTCCAGCCCTTTTTCCCGCGCGTTGGACGCATGAAAATCATCGACCCCGAACCAAGCATACTCGTCGGCGGGGCCGCTCACGGACATGACCGCCATATGCGTCATTGCTTCCCCGGCGCCTTCGCGCCCGATGACGCCGCCACAGGAACTGCCGACGACCGCTGTTTTCGGCAGATGCGCCTTTATCGCCGCCGCGATTTTATCCAGTTTGTGTCCGATAACGGCGTTCACTATCCACAGTCCGCCGTCTTCCGGCTCTTCGCCTTTAAACATGATCGCCATGCATTCATCTACGGCGCGGGAACTGTCCGCGATGCGGACGCTTGCTGAATTGAATTTTAACATGATTGGCTGCCTCCCTTGATACACTTAAAAGTAATTTTAAGCTGTTCCGCACATTTCTTTATAAGGCGCAAACCCCTTGCCGCGCGAGGCCGGGCGGACGGCGGCCACTGCGGTCCGGCAAAAGCGAAGCTCGCCCTCTTGCCGCCGAAAGGACGGATTGCGAGAAGGCAAATGTTTGTTTTGGCAAGTTTTTCGTTTTGCCTGTTTTGCCGCAAAGTCATCGGTTGCGCTGATTTTTCCGGGCGCACGCGCGCTGCCGGTTCCTTAAACAGCCCAAAATCATGGCGTTTGCCATCGGTCGGCTATGGATAGTTGGTTTTAGCGAATTGTTCTTAAACAATGTCCGGCATTGCCGCCAGAGGCATATGAGTGCGCAAAAGCAGCCTTGCCAAGCGATGCCCCAAACAATCCTGGCGCGGCCTTTTGCCCGCGCTATGTCCCCGGCGGCGCCCAAAGCTCTAATTGCGCAGATTGTTTTTGTTTATATATTCAATTATGGTATTGGCCGTTTCTTCGATGGCTTTGTTTGACACGTCCATGATTACGCAATGCAGTTTGCGCATAATGCCCTTGGCGTATTCGATTTCCTCGCTTATCCTTTCCAGATTGGCGTAACTGGCATCATTGGACAGCCCCATCGTTTTCAGGCGTTCGGCGCGGATTTCGTTTAATTTGCCGGGATTGATGATCAGGCCGATGATCCTGTTGGGCGGCAATTTAAACAACTCTTCCGGGGGCATAAGTTCCGGCACAAGCGGCACATTGGAGACTTTAATGCGCTTGTGCGCCAGGTACATGCTAAGCGGCGTTTTGGAAGTCCTCGACACTCCGACCAGCACGATGTCCGCTTTTGAAAGCCCCCAAGGATTTTTGCCGTCGTCATTTTTCACGGCGAATTCCACCGCTTCCACCCGCTTGAAATAATCCGAGTCAAGCACGTGGACGAGGCCCGGCTTGTTTCTCGATTTGAGCCCGGACAGTTTTTCCAAATTGTTTATGACCGGGCTTAAAATGTCCGTCGCCAATATGCCGTTTTCGTTGATTTTTTCTTCCAGCGTCCGCCGGAGCCCTTCGGAAACCACCGTATAGCAGATCATGCGTTGCCCTTTGGCCGCGTCGGCCACCAATTCATCGATCTGCTGCTCCGTTTCAAGATGCGCTATGCGCACTATCTGAAAATTGCTTGCGTCAAACTGGCTTACCGCCGCCTTGACCAAACGCTCCGCCGTTTCGCCTATGGAATCGGACACCGCGTAAATTACAAAATTGTTCTCAGTTATGATGAGGCACTTCCTTTCCTTCCGCCAGTTCAAGCAGCAACTTGGTTATGTTGGTTTTGCCCAGGCGGCCGATCACTTTGTATTTGTTTTGCGCCGCGTCAATTTCCTCGACAACCGGCAAAGAATCTATGTCGTTTTCGGCAATCTTGCGCGCGGCCGCCACAATCGGCTCGCAGGCAAAAACGAATGCCAGATCGGGCAAAGGCGTCATAACCATCCTGACCGGCAAAGAAGCGAGTTTGCCGCCGGCCGCCGCCGCTTCCAGAAGGTCTTTGCGGGAAATCCCCCCCGCTAGGTCGCCTTTTTCCGTAACAACAAAAACGTCTCCGGCATTTTCGGCCAACATGGCCGCCATCGCGCCATAAGCGTTGGCCGTGTCGCCAATCACCACCGGCAAATCCTGCACGTCCCGCACCCGTATGTCTTTTATTTCTTCGATGAATACTGTCAGGCTTTTTTTGCCTGTATAAAAATATCCGACTCTTGTCCGCGCCTCTAAAATGCCGCTCATGACCAAGATCGCCAGATCCGAGCGCAGAGCCGCCCTCGTTACTTCAAGCCGCCGGGCGATTTTATCGCCGGTGATAGGGCCGGCCGTTTCCACTATCTGCGCTATTTTTTTTTGTCGTGCCGTAAGAGGTATTTTGCCCACCTCTCTTTCCGTCCGCGCTTGTTACCATTCGTAAGCGGGATCTTCCGCTTTGCCGCGTTTGGTAAGCGCGTCCAAAATTATCCTCTGTTCGGCCTGCGCGGCCATTTTTTTGGTGAATTTGACGGCGTCCGGGTTTACCGATATGGAATCTACGCCGCTTTTAATGAGAAATTCAGTAAATTCCGGATAAACGCTTGGCGCCTGCCCACAGATGGAAACGGTTTTGCCGTCCTTGTGCGCTGTTTCTATGAGGTGGCGCAAGGCGCGCTTGACCGCGAGATTGCGCTCGTCATAGATATGCGCCACGGTATCGTTGTCCCGGTCGCAACCGAGAATCAGCATGGTCAGGTCGTTGGAGCCGATGGAATAGCCGTCGACGTATTTGTTGAATTGATCGGCCAAGATTATATTCGACGGTATTTCCGCCATCAGCCACACCTTGAAATCGGCGCCGCGCACAAGGCCCTCCTGCGCCATAATGCCGGTTACCTTTTCCGCCTCTTCCACCGTGCGGCAAAATGGGATCATCACATGCAGATTTTTTAAACCGTATTCCTCGCGCACTTTTTTTACCGCTTTAAGTTCCAATTGGAAAGCCGCGCTGTACTTGGGATCATAGTAGCGCGACGCGCCCCGCCAGCCGAGCAGCGCGCTGGGTTCGTGCGGCTCGAATTTGTCCCCGCCGGTAAGGTCGCGGTATTCGCTGGATTTAAAATCGCTGAAACGAAGTATTACCGGGCGCGGCGAAAACGGCTGGCAAACTTTGCGCACGCCCTCGGCCAGACTGTCGACTACCTTGTCGGCGCGTCCGGTTTCAATAAGATAAAGCGGGTGTTCATGTATATAAGTGGTCCAGATAAACTCCTCGCGCATCAGGCCGATCCCATCGCAGGGAAGTTCAGAGTGCTTTTCCGCCAGTTCCGGATCGCCGAGGTTCATATAGATTTTGACGCCGGTTACCGGGAAGGTTTCGGCGGCCGGCGCTGCGGCCGGCGTGTCGGCGGACGCTTTTTTGGCCAGATCGTCCACCCTGCCCTCATAGACAACGCCGTTACTGGCATCCACCGTAATTTCCGCCCCTTTGCCAATGGCGGCGGTCGCAGCCACGCCCCGGCTCTTGGTGCCCACAATGCAGGGTATGCCCAGTTCGCGGCTGACAATGGAAGCGTGGCAAGTTGTCCCGCCCGAGTCGGTAACAATGGCCCTGGCCTTTTTCATGGCCGGAACCCAGTCCGGCGCCGTCATTTCCGTGACAAGAATCTCCCCTTCTTTAAATTCGCCGATCCGCGAAGGATCAAGGATGATCTTCGCATGGCCGGCCGCCTTGCCGGGGCTGGCGGGCAACCCCTTGACCAATACCTTGCGGGCGGGCGGCGCTTGCTCGCCGCTTTCGGCGCTTGCGCCGCTTTTTTTGTGTTTTGACCATACTGTTTCCGGGCGCGCCTGCAATATCCAAGTTTTCCCCGTCCGCTCGTCAATTCCCCATTCTATGTCCATATAACAGCCGTAATGCCTTTCGATGTCCAGCGCGTAAGAGGACAGCTCCCGTATCTGCTCGTCGCTTAGCACTTGGCTGCCTATCAGTTCCGTAGGGACCTTTTCTTCCCGCACCCCGCCGCCGGGCGCCCGTACCATCATGATCGACTGTTCGGAAACTTCCCTGTCGATGATCCGCCCGGTGCCCTTTTCCACAATATAGCGATCCGGCGTAACGACCCCCTGCACGACATATTCGCCCAGCCCCCAGGCGGCTTCGATCAGAATGTCTTTGTCGTTGCCTGACACTATGTCCACCGTAAACATGACGCCTGAGGCTTTTGAGTATACCATCATCTGGACGACCGCGCTCAACGCCACTTCCAAATGGTCAAACCCCTTGTTGGTGCGATAATAAAGCGCCCTGTCGGTAAAAGTGGAGGCGTAGCATTCTTTGATCTTGGCAATTATTTCCGCCGCGCCCTTTACGTTCAGGTACGTATCCTGCTGCCCGGCGAAACTGGCATCCGGCAGGTCTTCGGCCGTGGCGCTGGAGCGCACGGCGACAAAAGGCTCCTGTTCGCCGGCGCGTTCCCCTAACTTGGCGTAAGCTGAGGCTATGGCCTTTTGCAAGTCCTCCGGCATTTTGCCCGCCATGATCGCTTCACGGATTTGGCGGCTGACTTTTTTTAACTGCGCGCTGTCTTCAACGTCGGGCAAGGTTTTCAGCAGACCGGCGATTTTTTTCTCCAAACCGCTTTTTTTTATGAAATAACGGTAAGAGTAAGCGGTGGTCGCAAAACCATAGGGAATGGGCACTTTAGTCTGTGAAGTCATTTCGCCCAGCGAAGAGGACTTGCCTCCGACTATCGGCACGTCGTCGCGTCGCAACTCATCAAACCAGAGCAGCAAACTATTTTCTTTTGACATAGGGGGAACCTCCTTAGGGAATATTTCCGTTTAATTACTGAATCGGCGCCTTGACATTCGGCCATGGCCGGATCTGGCGTCAAATCAAGCCGCGCTTGGCAATGCATGCCGTTCTCGTTGGTTCTCGTAATTAGCATATACTATTTTGGGAAAAAAGTAAAGCAAACAATCATTATTTGGGGGAACGCAAACAGCGGGCGCAACAAGCGGCCATGTCCGGGCAGGGACAGTTTGAAAACCCCCCAAAATTTCTATTTGCGAAAAAGGCGCTTTAAGCGGCATTTTAAAAGCTATGGCTTATACTGCGCTCAGATTAAAAGCATGCTGTCTTTGCGGCTAAGGGCGCGACTATGTTTTGCGCCGCTACGCGATATTTTCGCGCCGGCCGCATTACGCGCCCGCTATTCGGCTGAAATCGGCCACGCCGGCGGCGAATTTTTTAATGGCCGCCAAAAGCCGCAAACGGTTGCCCTTTAATTTTTCGTCAGGCGACATGACCATGACCTCGGCAAAGAATTTGTCCACCGCCGGCGCCAAACGCGCCGCCAGTTCCAAGGCAAGGACGTATTTCCCGTTGGCGGCCGCCGCGCGCGCCTGCTCTTGCAATATGGAAAAAACGGAAAACAGCTCCTTTTCCGCCGGCTCAACGAGCAATTTTTCGTCAAAATCGCCCATCGGCGGCTGTTTGGCAATGTTGGCTACCCGCGTAAAGGCGCGCACGGCATCGGGCATCAGGCTGCCGGCGGCAAATTCCCTAAGGGCCGCCGCGCGCTTAAACACCTGCGCTATGTTGTCGGCATCCGCCGACAGCACGGCATCGGCGAGGTCATGGCGCAATCCTTCTTCGGCGAGCATGTTTCTTGCGCGCAGGCTGAAAAAATCCGTTATTGGCGCGGCAATCCCCGTGGCCGATACGTCCAGCAGCCGCATGCTTTCGCGGACGGCGGCGGACAGGGAGAGGTTCCAGCCGGCGTCGCGTATGATGTTGATTATGCCGATCGCTTGGCGGCGCAAGGCGTATGGATCCTGCGATCCGGTCGGGGCCTGCCCAAAGCTGAAGGCGGCCGTTATATTGTCCAATTTGTCGGCAATGCCCGTGAGCCGGCCGGTAAAGGAGCGGGGCAGCGCGTCCCCGGCAAAGCGCGGCAAGTAATGTTCGCAAATGCCGTCCGCAACTGGTGCCGGCTCGCCGTCCAGCAGCGCGTATTCGCGGCCCATTATTCCCTGCAGTTCGGTAAATTCGCATA
This sequence comes from Acidaminococcales bacterium, assembly GCA_031290885.1. Classification (NCBI taxonomy): domain Bacteria; kingdom Bacillati; phylum Bacillota; class Negativicutes; order Acidaminococcales; species Acidaminococcales bacterium. The sequence goes on along the minus strand of JAISLQ010000059.1, from coordinate 11,541 downwards.
CCATGCCGCAAGTCAAATCGGCTTTGCACAATAGGGCGGTCCGGGCGAGCATTTCCTGTTCGCCCCCGTTCAGCCGCAAGGCCGCCGCGTCCGCCACAAAAGCCGACAATTCGACTATCCGGCGCGCTTTGTCGTAGATGCTGCCAAGCCCTTCCCGGAAAACTACTGTTTTCAATTTTTCCGTCCGCGACGCCAAAGTGTGTTTTTTATCTTCGCCAAAGAAGAACGCCGCATCGCTGAGGCGCGCCCGGAGCACACGCTCGTTGCCGGCCGCTATGCCGTCAAGGTTATTGCCGTCGCCGTTTCTTACGGTGATGAAATAAGGAAGCAGCTTCCCGCCGGCGTCCAGCAGCGGGAAATAGCGCTGATGTTCGCGCATGGGCGTTATGACCGCTTCCTGGGGCAGAGCGAGAAATTCTTTGTCAATCCGGCCGAAAAGAGCGGTCGGGTATTCCACCAGATACACCACTTCTTCAAGCAGTTCCGGGTCGATGGCGGCTTTGCCCCCAAGCCGGTCGGCTATTTGCTCTATTTGCCCCCTGATGAGGGCGCGCCGTTCGTCCTGGTCGGCCAGCACAAAATTTTCCTTAAGCGTTTCCAGATAACGCGCGGGGGAATCTATTTTTATCGGCCCCGCGCTTAAAAATCGGTGCCCCCGGCTGGCCGCGCCCGACTTTACGCGCGCTATTTCCAAAGGAAGCTCCTTGCCGCCAAACAGCGCCAAAAGCCAGTGAATAGGCCGCACGAAGCGAAAATCCAAATCGGACCAGCGCATGCTTTTGGGAAAAGCGAGTGAATTTATGATGCTTAACAGCGCCTCCGGCAAAAGATTCTCCACCGGCCCGCCGCCGCAATCTTTCCTTACGTAAAGGTATCCTCCCTTGGCAAAAAGCGCATCCGGAGACGCCGCCTGTCCCCGCGCGAAGCCCAGCGCCGCCTTGCTCCAGGAGCCGTCGTCGTTGCAGGCGATTTTGAGCGGCGGGCCTTTATGTTCAAGGAAAGACCGCGCCTGCTCCGGCGGCAGGGAATAAGCTATGACGGCCATGCGCCGGGGAGTAGCGTAGGCTTTTACTTTTTCAAAAGGTATGAGGAGGCGGTTCAATGCGTCGGCGGCAGCCTTTTCCAGTTGAACGACCGTTTCCGGCAAAAATTTCGCCGGCATTTCTTCCGTTCCGATTTCAAGAAGCAAATCTTTATTCACTTTGGCGGCCTCCTTTTAAGAGCGGGAACCCCAGTCTCTCGCGTTCCCGCAAATAAGCCGCCGCCGCCGCGCGCGCCAGATTGCGCACCCGCCCGATGAAGGCCGTGCGCTCGCTTATGCCGATCGCCCCCCGCGCGGCCAGCAGATTGAAAACATGGGAACATTTGAGCGCATAATCATAACCGGGCAAAACCAGCCCTTCCGCTATGATGCGGACGGCTTCCTCCTCATAGCAGTCAAAAAGTTTAAATAAGAGCGCGGCGTTCGAGCGCTCGAAATTATATAACGACTGCTCGTATTCGTTCTGCCGGAAAATATCGCCGTAAGTTACGCCGCCAACCCATTGCAAGTCATAGACGTTGTCTTTGCCCTGTATGTACATGGCCAGCCGCTCCAGCCCGTAGGTAATTTCAACCGTAACCGGCTTGACGTCAAGGCCGCCGACCTGCTGAAAATAAGTAAACTGGGTTATTTCCATGCCATCGAGCCAGACTTCCCAGCCAAGCCCCCAAGCCCCCAGCGTCGGCGCTTCCCAGTTATCTTCAACAAACCTGATGTCATGATCTTTGGCCGCGATCCCCAGCTCTTCCAAGCTGGACAGGTACAATTGCTGGATGTCAAGCGGGGAAGGTTTCATGATTACCTGATATTGATGGTGCTGGAAAAGCCTGTTGGGATTGTCGCCGTAACGTCCGTCGGCCGGCCGGCGGGACGGTTCCACATAAGCGGTGTTCCAGGGTTCCGGCCCCAAGGCGCGCAAAAAGGTAGCCGGGTTCATGGTGCCGGCGCCTTTTTCCACATCATAGGGCTGGCCAAGCACGCAATTTTGCCGCGACCAGAAATTTTGCAAATGCAAGATCATTGTTTGTAAATCCATGCTTTCACTCCTTAAGTATTCAGGAAACAGCCAATAACGCTTTGGGCGTGTCGCCCGCAGCCAGTTTCACGAAAAACCGGGCGCTACAGCTTGCTTAAAAATTGCAGGCTTTTCAGCGGCTTTTCAATTTGCGCGAGAACAAATTTATATAAAAAATCTTCCAGCGCGCGCAAATCGTGCCCCTTGGCCGTAAAGCCGCCGGCGGCGGCCAAGTCGACATTGCGCAGGGCGGCGCTCAGCGCGCGGGCGCTTTGCGAAAAATCGGCTTCCGCCCCCGTCCGGCAATCGCCGCAGACGCAGCCGCCTTGCACGGCGCTGGCCCATGCGCTGCCCTCGATCGCTTTGCCGCAGCACACGCAGTTGTCGAAACTGGGCGATATGCCGCACAGGGAAAAGAGTTTCATGACAAAAGCCAGTATGACCAGGCGCGGATTGCGCTTGTTCATGGCTTGCAGGGCGCCGCGCAAGAGATGGTATATTTCTTCCTGCGGCTCGCGCTCCGGCGTCGCCTCTATGGTAAGCTCGGCGGCGAAAGAAGCATAGGCGAATTTCGCGATTTCCGGCGAAGCCAGCAAGGGTTCGAGCAGTTCGCATTGCCGCAATGTGTCGAATTTCTGCCCGGGCGCCAATTGCGCGCTGGCGTGGGCAAGGCTTTGCATCAGGGCGCTGTTGCGGTTCTTTATATGCCGCGCGCCGTAGGCGATAAATAAGATGCGGCCGTGGCTGCGGGAAAAGGCGTCCGCGATCTTGTCATAAGTTTGCCAGTCCCTCGCCCTGAGAATGATAATATCGTCCTGATAAAGGTTATTGTCCGTCATTGCCGTTTTCCGCGCCGCGTTTCTTTGCCAGTTTTGCCCGCCCGACACGGAAGCCTTTTGACCTTGCGGCTGCAAAACCATGGCCGCCGCCGGCTCGTCCGCCGGTTTGCGGATGCCGCCCCGGCAGGCCGAATATGCATCCGCCCAAGGCGGCCCCTTGTCCGGGCAGGGCGGCGCCCAACATTCTCTCTGCGGCGCCCGGCAGCATTGTGCCGCCAAACTCAAAGCTGCCGTCAGGTTTTTTCAGCATAGTTCCTTCTTCCCGGTTGTATCCGTCCCGTAAATCGCCGACGATTTTTCCCGCACGGCTTGCCGCCGTAACGATACCAATGTAACCGTTGCGCCCCCCGCGCGCCAGCAAAAGGAGGACGCCGCCCGCCGGGGACAAACGGCGGGCCGGCCTTGTCAGCATGTCCGTCCGAAGCCGAATTCGCGCAGCGCGCCATCGCGGTCGCGCCAACCTTCTTTCACTTTTACCCACAGGTCAAGATACACCCTGTTGCCCAACAGCGCCTGTATATCGGCGCGCGCCGCCTGGCCGATCTCTTTTATGAGCCGCCCGCCCGCGCCGATGATTATTCCTTTTTGTGAGGCGCGCTCAACGTAAATGGTCGCCCTGATGTACATGTCCTGATTTTCGCGCAGTTTCATCTCGTCTGTTTTCACGGCGATGGAATGTGGCACCTCGCCTGCCGTCGCCCGGAGAATTTTCTCCCTGATCATCTCCGCCGCAAGCATTTGTTCCGGCTGGTCGGTAACCATGCCGTCGGGGAAATATTTCGGCCCGCAAGTCAGGTGTTTGCCTATTTCCGTCAAAAGCGGCGCAAAGTCTGTTTGTTTCAGGGCGCAAACCGGAACGGCCGCGCTGAGCGGCAGATCGTCCGCATAGCTTTTTATGGCCGGCAGGATGGCCCGACTGTCGGGCAAAAGGTCAATTTTGTTGGCCGCCAGTATTACCGGCGCGTCCGCTTGGGCGAGTTTTGCCATGATGTATTCGTCGCCGCCGCCCTTTTTCCGGGACGCGTCCACAACGAAAATTATAACGTTCACTTCGGCCAAGGCGCTTTCGGCCGCCTTGAGCATGAACGCGCCCAATTTGCCCCGCGGCTTGTGAATGCCCGGCGTGTCGAGGAAAACCATTTGCGCGGATTCCTGCGTCAGGACGCACATGATGCGGTTGCGCGTAGTCTGAGGCTTGTCGGAAACAATGGATACCTTCCCGCCGACCAACCGGTTGACCAAGGTGGACTTGCCAACGTTCGGCCGGCCGACTACCGCGACAAAGCCGGATTTAAAGGTTGCCCCCGCCATATCCTTGCCGTCTGTTTTCACGGCCTTACAAGCCCGATTTTCGCCATAATGTTCTCCTCTTGCGCGCGCATGGCTTTCCTGTCTTGCGCGGTTATATGATCGTAGCCCAAAAGATGCAAAAAGCCGTGCGCCGCCAGATAGCTCAATTCGCGCTCCAAGCTGTGCCCATATTCTTCCGCCTGGCGGGCGGCCTGCGGCAGGCAGATGACAATCTCCCCCAACAAGTCTTTTTCCGGCCCGCCTGCGGCGCATGTTTCTTCCCCTTCGTTCAGGGCAAAGGAAATGACATCGGTTACCTTGTCGGCGCCGCGAAATTCCCGGTTGATTGAACGCATTTTCGCATCGTCCACCAAAGTTACGCTCACCTGGACGCGTTTTTTCAGCTTTTCCAAATCGGCGGCCGCGCCGAGCGCCCGTTTGATCAAACGCGTCTTTGCGCCGCCAGGCGGGCAGGCGTCCATGTCGCTGCTCAAAAAAATACGCATTTTATTTATTCTTGCAGCGCTGGTCAAAATTTTCGTAAGCTTTGATCATCATGCCGACGATCTCGTGCCGCACCACGTCTTTTTTGGAAAAGCGCACTATTTGTATGCCGTCTATCCCTTGCAATACTTTTTCCGCGTGCGCCAGCCCAGACTGCTTGCCTTGCGGCAAATCCGTCTGAGTGGCATCGCCGGCGACCACCATCTTGGAACCGAACCCCAGGCGGGTGAGGAACATCTTCATCTGCTCGGGCGTGGCGTTCTGCGCTTCGTCCAATATGATGAAGGAGTCGTTTAAGGTCCGCCCGCGCATATAAGCGAGCGGAGCTACTTCGATCAGTCCCTTGCCCATGTATTTTTGGAACAATTCGCTGCCCGATATTTCATAAAGCGCATCGTACAGGGGGCGCAGATAGGGATCTACTTTCTCCTGCATGTCTCCCGGCAAAAAGCCGAGTTTTTCTCCCGCCTCAACCGCAGGCCTGGTCAGGATGATCCGTTCCGCGTCTTTGTTTTTCAGCGCTCCGAGCGCCATGGCGACCGCCAGGTAGGTTTTGCCGGTGCCGGCCGGGCCGATGCCGATCGTTATAAAATTGCGCTTGATGGCCTCAAGATATATCCACTGCCCGAGCGTTTTCGCTTTGATGTGCCGCCCTCTGTTTGTAACGATTACCGTATCGGAAAACATCTTGTGCAGGTTGTCGGCGCAGCCTTCTTTGACCATTCGGATGCCGTAGCGCACGTCATGCGCCGTCAGGGGATGTCCCTGCCGGCAAAGAAACAGAAGCTCCTCAAACAACCTTTTCAAGCTGGCGGTTTCCCCGGCGTCGCCGGCAAGGAGTATTTCTTCGCCGCGGGTGAGTATCCGGCAGGAAAAGGCTTGCCCGATCAGCCGCAAAAATTCATCGTTATGGCCAAAAATGCCGAGAGCTTCCGCCTGGTCGCGCAAAAGCACTTTGAGTGCGTTGTCCGCATCGCTCAAAACTTACTTCGTTCCTTCCTCGATCGTAACTTTTTTAATGACTACGGCCTCCAGCGGTTTGTCCTGCGAGCCTGTTTTTACCTTGCCAATCGCCGCCACCACTTCCATGCCCTCGACTACCTGCCCAAAAACGCTGTGTTTGCCGTCAAGCCAAGGGGCGGGGGCCAAGGTGATGAAAAACTGCGAACCGCCGGTATTAGGGCCGGCGTTGGCCATGGACAGTGTCCCCGGTTTATCATGTTTCAGGCGGGGCGAGAATTCGTCTTTGATCGCATAGCCGGGGCCGCCCGTCCCGTTGCCGTTGGGGTCGCCGCCTTGGATCATGAAGCCGTCTATGACCCGATGAAAAATAAGCCCGTCATAAAACCCGCGTTTGGCCAAAGCGGCGAAGTTGCCGGCAGTCAGCGGTGCCTCCTGCGTGAAAAGCTCAATTTTAAAAACACCTTTGGATGTATCGAATACCGCCAAGTTGCCGCCGGTCTGTTCCGGGCGGCTTGCCGCCGCTTCGTTCGCCGGTTTTACGGCCGCGCAGCCTGTGCCGAAAAGTAAAGCCGACAGGAAAAAAATCGCGATGGAAGCTTTTTTTAGCAAATGCCGTCCCTCCCGTAATTATCTTTAAGCCAGGCCATGACCGCGTCCAAGCAGTCAGGGAAGCCCTCGATGAATCTATGGTCGCCGCCCTTGACAAGGTGAAACCTCTTGCCGCCGCGCGCCAGCGCAAACGCATCCCGCGCATCTTCGGCCGGCGCGAGTTCATCCCTTTCGCCGTGCACGAACAAAAGCGGCATGTCCGGCAAAACGGCGAATACGCCGAAAAGGTCGTAAGACAGTAAATCCGTATAAAAATCCGGCGTCAGGACGCCTTTCCCCCATTCGTCGTCCAGTTCGGCCGGTTGGCCCAAACGCAGTTTGTCCATGTTTTCTCTGCCCAGTGCGGCAGCAAGCGCGCCGACGAGGTCAAAAGGAACCGACCAGAGGATCAGGCCGCGCACATCGCGCGCTTTCGCGGCGGCAAGCAAAGAAGCGGCGCCGCCCATGCTGCGGCCGAGCAATATTACATCAGGGCCGAGCGCGCCGCGCGCGTAAGCAATGACCGCCAGGAGTTCCTCTATTTGCCGGGAAAGGCCGCTGAGCGGCGTGAAAGGGAATCTAAGCACGTTAAGATGTTCCGACGCCGCTTGCGCCAGTATCAGCGCCCGCCCGCCGCCGTCCGGCGACCCCCGGAACCCGTGGCTGACAATCAATGACGCGTCCCGCCCTGCGGCCGCGCGCGCCGGATGCAAGAAACCATGTATGCTGCGAATGGCGCAGGGGATAATTACGTCCCGCATCAAGCGTTCTTTTCCGAGAAAAGTTCCATTTGCGCGTCTTTGTCATCCGACTGCGCCAACAAAGCCGGTTCCTCCCGCGCCGCGTCCGGCTGCCGCAAAATAGCGCCGCAAGCGTCTTGGCCATCCGGAACCGGCGCTGTCAGCATTTTTCTCGCCTCTGTGCATTCATCCTGTTCGCCGGCGGCTTCCTGGTTTTCGGCGGACAGCTCCACCTTTAAGATTTGCCTGATCACTTCCATGCCATTTTCGATATCGGTCATGGTCGATAACAAAAGGCCTACGCGTTTTTTGTCTTCGCTGAAACCGCCTTTTCGCCCGGACGAAAGGTCGTTGTAACTATGGAGGGCTTCGGTAAGGCCGGACAAAGCATCTATGCAAGCTTCCAAGGCGCTGTCCGGCAGCTTGCCCGCCGTTTCCGCCGCCGGCAGGTTAAAACCTATATAGCGCAACTGCTCGGAGAAGGTATTTAAAATATGGCTTGTCTTGCCGGTAAAATCGTCAATTAACGCGCGCCGGCGCAAAATAGCCGCCTGTTCCTCGCTTTTTTGGCTGGCGATCAAGGCCGCTTCGCTTAAATATCTTTCTGTTTCAGACCAATCGGAGGACAAAGGGTCAAGGCTGTCTATGCTGCGCAAAAATTCCTCGCAAAGCTTTGCAAAAGACGGCGGATTTTTTGCGTCCGGCAAAATTTCAGCCGTGAAGCGGCCGCTTTCCACGGGCGTGCCGCCTGCTTCATCCGGCATGGTATCGTCGGCAAGTTGAAAAATGCTTTTGTCCATGTGGCCATCAAACCCCTCTTTTATTATCTCGGCGGAAAGCGATTCCGCCACTATAAAGCAAAGCATCAGGATGACGTCGCTTTTGGGGTAGCGTTTGGGCAGCCCGCTCCCGCCCGCCGCGCTATCGGCAAGCAGCCGGGGATTGTCCGCCTTCTCCAGCGCCGCGAGGAGAAAGTCTTTGATGAGGCGGTTGCTTTGCAAAATTGCCGCTTGGGTTCTTGTTTTCAGGTCGGCCTTTATTTTGGCCCATTCATTTATGACTTCAGCCCAGCGCTCCCGGCCAAAAGCGCCGGACGCTCTGAGCAGTTTTTTTGCAGCTATCGGCAACGGAATTTTCAAACAGTCGGCCGCCTGTTTTTTCAGTCCCGCCTCTTTGAAGAGTTCTTCAAAAAAAATTGCCTGTCCGGGATTGGTTTTGACGTAAAGCGCTATATCGGCCCAAAAATTCTTCCAAGCTTGGCGATCATGAAGGTTGCCGCATTTTTGCCAGATATCCCAGGCGTTCAGCATAAAATAAGGGGGCTTCACAAAAATCACCGCCTGCAAACGCTTGTTGTCGCCGCAACGCGAACCCGGAGGGCTTTTGAAAGAACGGCGGAACACCGCCGTCCGCCCGCTCGTGGCGCGAGGGAAGTATCTGAACGATTTTCTTAAATTATTATAGCACGAATATATTCATATTGGAACAAAGGCGCGCTTACAAATCCCCATTATACTGTTCCCCGGCCAAAACTGCGGCATATTTGCGGTTTATTTGCCATGCTCTTGACCGCAACCCTTCCGCCTGTTTTTGCGCTTCGCAAGGCGGCAAGCCGACACGCAAACCTTGTCCGGACTTTAGCCGGGGAACAACGTCGGCATCAAAACTTCGCCGGCCGCTTTTCCAAAAAAGCGGCCATGCCTTCTTTTTGCTCGGCGCTGCGGAAACATTCGCTGAAATTCTCCGCCTCAAAATCGTTGCCGGCCTTAAGTCCCATTTCATGCCCCGCGTTGATGGACAGCTTGGCCAACCTCACGGCATTCTGGCTTTTGCCCGCTATCTCCAAAGCCAATTTCCTGACCTTTGGTATCAATTCGCTTTCCGTCGTTACCATGTCAACAAGCCCTATGCGCAAAGCCGTTGCCGCGTCAATCATGCGCGCCGACATGATGAGCATTTTTGTCATGCCCTTCCCCACTAAGCGCAGCAAGCGCTGCGTGCCGCCAAATGCCGGAATAATCCCCAAATTGACTTCCGGTTGCCCAAACTTGGCTTTATCTGACGCCACGCGCATATCGCAAGCCATGGCCAATTCACAACCGCCGCCCAAAGCAAAGCCGTTTATGGCGGCAATCACCGGTTTTTCGCTTGTTTCAATTTTATCCATCAATTCATGTCCCCGCAAAGAAAACTCCTTAGCTTCCTGCGCCCCTTTTTTTGCCATTTCCGCGATGTCCGCGCCGGCTGCAAACGCTTTTTCGCCGGCGCCGGTAATAATAATCACTTTTATCGCAGGGTCGCTTTCTATTTCCAGAACAGCGCGCTTGATGCCGCTTATGACTTCACCGTTGAGCGCGTTCAAAGCTTCCGGCCTGTTTATGGTTATAATGCCTAAAACTTCCTCTCTGTCCACCAATACAGTCCCGCCAGACATAACATCTCTCCTTTTTTTAATGCTGCTCCCGAATTAAAATCATATTATCTTTACTTTGCGGCCAATTTGCCGCCTTGCTTTGCCCTGAAGCCTCGCCCAATAAGGATACGCCGGCGCTTTGCGCCGCGCGGGGCGGCAAATCATTTCGCAAATCTACGCCGTGTTTTAATCTCGGGACAATACAAACCGCAATTATATATTACAAGTTATAATCGGCAAAAACAAGGGCGTTGACAAAAACAAGAAAAATACATTATAATTAACAATGTCAAGGTTCACGATGACTTTGGGGGTATAGCTCAGCTGGGAGAGCGCTTGAATGGCATTCAAGAGGTCAGCGGTTCGATCCCGCTTATCTCCACCAAAAAAATGATAAAACCGCACTTTTTTAATAGTGCGGTTTTGTTTTGCCCTTATAGTTTTCCTTTTTCGCGCCTTGCCCTGCGCCTTATGCTTTAGCATAGGGCGCAAAAATGCCATAAAACAAGGACGCCCCTGCATATGCGGGAAATTTTAGCCGCTTGCTGTCTGCCTCTATGACAGCTTTTCGGATTCCCCCGCATACGCGGGGGATTTTATTGCTTTCTAAAACCGATGTATGAGCCAAACCCAAGCATATACAGTGAAAGTGCGATTGCGCCATTTTCCTTTTCGGCTATTGCGCGCAGCTCGTCAATAACAGTATCATTAAGTGCTCCGATTCTGAATTGCGGTCGCGCTCGAGCGTCAGGCAACGGGGATTTCAACTAAATCGGGAAAGAACAAATCTATTTCAATGGGACAACAATCATAGGATGGATATGTATTATTATGCTTGACTTGGTTTTTTAGACGCTCTTTATCCATACGTCGAGGCATGTCGCAAGCAGCGTACCCAGCAACGGAATGTTTTCAGCGCTATAAGCGATACTCATTACCGGGAAAATTATCATTCGGATATTTTGGGTTATTATTTGCAGGACGAACCCGTAAAAAAAGTGTTTATTGAGGCGTTAAACGCTGACTTGCAAAAAAAGGCGCTGGCAGCATCCAGTATGCTGATTTTCAAGGCGGCGCTGTAGAGCGCGAGACAAAGCATATTGATGTTCTGCTTAAAAGCAAGGACGGGGAAAAGCGATTTTCATCGAAAAAAAGTCAAACAACGCGGCCGACCAACCCATGCCAATCAATAACTACGTTAATGGCCTGGGCAAAGAAGGGACAAATGTTGTGGCAGCACTGTATTTGAACAAGGGTTCTCGCAAATCCCCAAAGTATCAGTTGTCTCCCGAAATAGAAAAAAAGCTGGTTGTTTGGAATTTGAAAGACTTTATCGAAAATATTAAGAATAAAGTCTTTGTGGACAAAACAAATGATGTCCGGGTGTTGGGTTTATCTTGTGAAATAAAAGAATTGTTCAATAGACCTTTGTTCCTCGCTTCAAAAAGCCCCCAACGCAAAAGAGTGAGAATATAGCCGGGAACGGACAGCGGCAGCCATTGCCGCAATTGGCAGTTTGGCTTTCCCTTCCAACATGCCGCATATGTATTGCCGCCCCGTATCATTGTTGCGGGGCGGCATTTTTAGTTGCTCATTTGCGTGACGTGCCGGTACATATTATTGCACATGTAAGCGTGGTATAATTTATCCATAAAGCCATAGAGCGACGATAGAATGGAGGAGTGCGTGAATGATCATGAAAGAAAATGTTGGGTCGATGCGACCACCCGGCACGGAACCGGAGTTCGTAAACATAGGCGGCGAGCGGTTTTGCGCCGGACGGACGGAGCTTGATTTGTACGGCCTGACCGATGCCGACATCGTGGCATTGGGCCATATGACAAAACTGAAGAGGATTTCTTTTGGCGGCGACAACATCAGCGACCTCGCGCCGCTGTCGGGGCTTACGAATCTAAAGGAGCTTTATATCCGCGGCGACAACATCAGCGACCTTGCGCCGCTTTTTGGCCTGAAAAATCTAAAAAGCATAGATTTCTTTAGAGACTGTTGACACTAATCTATGAACATGTATAATACAACACATGAATATAACAGAAGCGCAGTTTGAACGGATAGCCGGCCACTTTCCGATTCAGCGCGGGAATGTCAGGGCCGAGAACCGAGATTTTATCAACGCGATCCTGTAC
>JAISLQ010000058.1 GCA_031290885.1 Acidaminococcales bacterium | reverse complement strand
TTGGAGTAGGATCACCCCCGCTTGCGCGGGGAAGTTTGGTCGCCCCGCCCGCGCCTTCGCTGATGTAGTGGATCACCCCCGCTTGCGCGGGGAAGTTTATCTTTTGTTAGGGTGTGGTTGATTTGGATGAGGATCACCCCCGCTTGCGCGGGGAAGTTGTCCCAAACAAGCAGCGCCGCCTTCCAGGTATCGGATCACCCCCGCTTGCGCGGGGAAGTTATCGCAGAGGATTATTTAGTAAAATTTAGTCCAGGATCACCCCCGCTTGCGCGGGGAAGTTTCACCGACCTTTTGGAAAAGCACCGTAAGAAAGGGATCACCCCCGCTTGCGCGGGGAAGTTTTTCATTGGCCAGCTTGTCATGCTCCGCCGCCGGGATCACCCCCGCTTGCGCGGGGAAGTTTGCCTTTGACGAATACGGGGCCTCGCCTGACGAGGATCACCCCCGCTTGCGCGGGGAAGTTTTTTGCCCGTCCCCATGACCATGAAAAGCGCGCCGACGGATCACCCCCGCTTGCGCGGGGAAGTTAGTCTTTGTCCAGAATTCGGCGGACGTCTTGAAGGATCACCCCCGCTTGCGCGGGGAAGTTCGGCATAGCGGAAAGGGTCGGCCAATAAAAGAGGGATCACCCCCGCTTGCGCGGGGAAGTTCGCGCAGCGCGGGAAGAAAGACAAAAAAGTAACGGATCACCCCCGCTTGCGCGGGGAAGTTCCATAAAGCAAGCCTTTTTGAACGACCAGGAAAGGATCACCCCCGCTTGCGCGGGGAAGTTCGACGACGTAAAAAGCACCATCGACATACCAAGGGATCACCCCCGCTTGCGCGGGGAAGTTAAATACACCTGATAAGAATCTTCTAGTCACTAAGGATCACCCCCGCTTGCGCGGGGAAGTTAGCCAAGCTCCGTGGCCTTTTTTGCCAAGAGGAGGATCACCCCCGCTTGCGCGGGGAAGTTGTGTCCCAATATTTGTAAGAAGCAAAAATTTTAGGATCACCCCCGCTTGCGCGGGGAAGTTTTTTGTTGACAATGGCGCTATAGCGGCTAAGCGAGGATCACCCCCGCTTGCGCGGGGAAGTTCTGGCCGTACTCTTTTTGCCGCAGATAAAAATAGGATCACCCCCGCTTGCGCGGGGAAGTTGTCATTCACTTTTAATGTCTGAATTTTCTGTCAGGATCACCCCCGCTTGCGCGGGGAAGTTTTTCCGATGTCCTGACGCCGGGCTTTATGTCCGGGATCACCCCCGCTTGCGCGGGGAAGTTAGATTATTCAGGTATTAACCAAATCAAATGATAGGATCACCCCCGCTTGCGCGGGGAAGTTGTGAACCCGCAGATATTATAATGGAAATGTATAGGATCACCCCCGCTTGCGCGGGGAAGTTGGACGGCGACAACGATAAATTTTATTTGTATGAGGATCACCCCCGCTTGCGCGGGGAAGTTGCTGTGCATACAGTCGCATAAGCCAACGGCAGAGGATCACCCCCGCTTGCGCGGGGAAGTTAGCGGATAGAGTATGGACATATCGATATCCCTCGGATCACCCCCGCTTGCGCGGGGAAGTTCTTTGCACATATCTACAACGCTGTAAAACGCAAGGATCACCCCCGCTTGCGCGGGGAAGTTTGAAATTTTTTTTTGTGAGGTGAAAAAAAGTGAGGATCACCCCCGCTTGCGCGGGGAAGTTTTATTCGTCATTATGTTACACGCTCCCTTTATCGGATCACCCCCGCTTGCGCGGGGAAGTTCGACTAAGAGGGATATCAATGTGTCCGTACTCAAGGATCACCCCCGCTTGCGCGGGGAAGTTCTGTCCAGGTCGGATACCAAGGTATAGTGCGCAGGATCACCCCCGCTTGCGCGGGGAAGTTAGTATCTGGCTGCATGAATAATTTTTCGTCATCGGATCACCCCCGCTTGCGCGGGGAAGTTAGCGACGGTCTCCATCGGGATGCCTTTGTAGCACGGATCACCCCCGCTTGCGCGGGGAAGTTGACATAGCCGCAGGGGACGCGGCGCAGCTTATAGGGATCACCCCCGCTTGCGCGGGGAAGTTCAGGTGGGGGTTTGAGGATTATAGAAATCTCTAGGATCACCCCCGCTTGCGCGGGGAAGTTGTAGTGATGTCCTTGCGCGAGCCTATGCCGGATAGGATCACCCCCGCTTGCGCGGGGAAGTTGCAACATCAGTATCGGCGCGGTCGATGAAGTCGGATCACCCCCGCTTGCGCGGGGAAGTTGCCATGAAAGTCTATGCCTTGGGCAAGAAGCGAGGATCACCCCCGCTTGCGCGGGGAAGTTGTAACCAGCGCGGCGGGCGAGATTGAAATCGCGTGGATCACCCCCGCTTGCGCGGGGAAGTTCGGCCAACTTGCTTAATAGCACATCGCAATCTGGGATCACCCCCGCTTGCGCGGGGAAGTTTACGTTCAGAGATTAGATCTATTATTCCGGTATGGATCACCCCCGCTTGCGCGGGGAAGTTTTCGGTGTAGCGTGTGCCGCCGCGGGCGTCACGGGATCACCCCCGCTTGCGCGGGGAAGTTAAAGTCGCTTGGATCCGGATTTTGAGAGCTGAGCGCGTTTTGCCATAATATTCACCTCTTTTATATAAAATTTACTTACACAAAATTATCGAAAGAGATTCCAATAAAGAGTATGACAAAGAACAACAATTAAAGCGATAGTGAAGAAAATAGCCCATACAGCAACACAAAAACGAATAATTTTACCAAACAAAAGAGACACCTCTAATCACCAAATTTGAAAATACCAGAAATTATTTAGAACCTAAACGCCAAAGAATACGAAAAACCAAAAACAAAATAACAAAAAGAATAAAAAAGTTAACAATTTGAGCAAGTAAAGTCCAAGACATAAAATCACCACCTTGAACCAAAAGGATTAAGATCAGAAAGCCAATTACCAATTTCACGAGCATTAGTTTTAACTTCACCAAGGAAACCACCATCAGAGGATCACCCCCGCTTGCGCGGGGAAGTTACTAATTTTTTCCAGTAGCCAAGCCGATTTTAATTTTTTTCAGTTTGCATTTCTTTTAGTTTTTCATATAATTCTTTTGTTGCAAAGCAGTCTGATAACGCTCTGTGCGCGGACGTCATATTTATGCCAAAATATTCTGCCATCGCTGTTAAAGTATGCCTTTTCGCACCCTGAACAATTTTTTTGGACAACGAAAGAGTGTCTATGCATTTGTTGGCAAGCGGAACACAGGAATGTTTTTGGCAGGCTTCATTGAGAAAATTGATGTCAAACGGCGCATTATGGGCAATAATAGGGGAGCGCCCTATAAAATCAAGAAATTCCGGGAGTACCAGCGCAAGTTCCCGCCCCTCTTTTTGCAACATAGGATTGGTAATCCCCGTCATTTCTTCTATTTCGGCGGAAATAGGGACATCGCCGCGAATTAATGCGCTGAAAGTATTTAATGTCTTGCCGTCGGTTACCTGTAAGGCGCTGATTTCGACAATCGCGTCTTTGCGTGCCGACAGTCCGGATGTTTCAATATCCACGACCACATACGATGCCGGCAATGCTTCCTCCCGCAGCTTAAAGGCTGCCCGACGTTTTATCGCTTGATACCGGCTGGCCTTGCTGTAGCCGAGCCTTATTCCGCTCAATTTTCTTGTGCGGGCCGGGCTCGGGTGCAACATCAGCTTTATACCGTCAAAATCAATAGGTTCCCATTCGCCGTTATGCACTTTAAAGTCAAGCCGCTGCTCGTTGTTTGCGCTGTAAGCCATAGTCGCCCTGCCCTTTTTGGCGGCTTTCTTTACCCGTTCCCAGATATTTT
This sequence comes from Acidaminococcales bacterium, assembly GCA_031290885.1. Lineage (NCBI taxonomy): Bacteria > Bacillati > Bacillota > Negativicutes > Acidaminococcales > Acidaminococcales bacterium. The sequence continues at coordinate 30,149 of JAISLQ010000058.1, read as the reverse complement.
CCCGCACACGGGCGCTGACCTTTCCGACAAAAATTCCTGCGCCGATTTCCAGCAGCCATTTTGTCAAATCACCGCACAGGGCGGCCGGGCAATTGGTAAGCGTTATCACTACCATCACTCTTCCTCCAAGATACGCCCATAGCCTTCGGTTAAGGCAAAATCACCGTTTTCTTCCATATCTTCCATATTGTCCAATTCCCTGCCGTAAGATACGGCGTTGGGAACAAATCCCGTTTTTCCGTCCCATAGCCGCAAAACATCCGTTGCAAGGCTACTTTCTTTGTTTTTTTCATAATCCGGCAAGTTGTTCGTCAATAAGTGATGAATGTCTTTGGCGATCTGTTCCATAATCCGTCCATCGGCAATGGCATCGCGCACCGCGCGCCTGGTCGCCTGGGCAATGTCTTCCGGACTTTCCGCCACTACCGCAAAAGCAGCCGGAACGGTTATTTCCGCCTTGTACAAATCCGCTATGTCATAGACAAAGGAACGCTCATGTCCGGCATGGACAAAGCCGAGCCCCGGCGAACAGCCAAGCGCTACGATCACGCTGTGGGCAATGCCGTAAAGGCAGGCGTGCGCCGCCGACAATGCCATGTTTATAGGATCGCTGTCCTGAAAATTATCGGGATTGTATTCCCGACCATGCCATGGCACGCCCGTCTGTTTGGAAGCGCGGCGGTAAACGGCGCGTACCCTGGCGCCTTCCCGTCCGCGCAACTGCTGCATGGTCATCTGGGAAACATCTTCATTGGGAAAACGCATCTGATACATTTGCCGGGCGACCGCAAGGCGCGTCCTATTATTGGAAACAAGATAGGCTTGCGCCGTCAGAAGCCTTGAGGAGTGCGTGAGAGGCCGGCCGTGAGCGTAATAACGCACGCCGCGTTCCCCGACCCAGATGACGCTTACGCCGGCATCGCCAATGAGTTCCATGGCGCGGTGCGAAATGTTCGTCCCGGGGCCGAGCAGCATCACGCCTAAATTCGCGGCGGGCGCACAGACTGTCCCGCGCTCGTCGGTAATGGCAATCGCGCTGTCCTGGCGGTTTATCAGGCATCTTTCCACGTAAAGGAAAGAGATGCGTTCCTTGATTTGCGGCAAATCCTGCAATTCAGGCCGATCCAGGCCGGGCATTTCCCTCACGGCAGCCTCGCGAGGGTCAGCAGCCCACAACCATAGGCTTTGGCGCGGCCAATGCCATTAAGCATCGCGGCGGTAAATTTTTCCCGCTCCGCAATCAACAATATCCCTTCAAAAGTTACCATGTTGATCGTAACTGTTTTACGTTCATTGGCGGCAGGATCAAAACGGTAAAATTCCTTAATTTCCTTTTGCACGACTTCTATGTTTTGCGGTTCGTCTTTCTTTGTCAAAAAATAGAACCCATGCCGCAGTCCCTTTTCGCACAACCACTTTTTTTGCTTTTCCGCATCCGCCAAAGCGGACAATTGGCCTCTGGCCTTTGCCCTCTCGTCTCCCTTGCCCGCCTCCGTCCGCAAAAGGCTGCGCACCGGATTCGCGCGCAACCGAAACTGCCATGCCTGCCCAGTCTGCAGCCGTTCCAGAAACGGCCCGTATTCCTTGGTCAGCCACTGCTGTTTGGCACCCGGCCAGCCGCACTTTTCCACTATGTGGGTAAAATCCGGCTTTTGCTGGCTTTGCGTGATGATATAAAGAGCGCTGCCCAATTTATCTATCCGCCAGAGCATCCTCTTCTTGCCGTCAGCGCCGTCCGCCGGGAAACTGCCGGCAAGCGCGGCATGCAGGCGTTGGGGCGAGGCGAGCAGGTATCCAGTTTCCCGCCGCCGGCAATTAAGTTCAATCCGCGATATGTACATCATGGCACCTCCGCCATGGCATCGTGGCTTGTCGGCGTTTCCGGCAAATCAGGTTTTTGGGCAAGGTTAATGATTTTTACGGCGTTTATATCGCTGACAACCGGACGGAAAGTATACCGGCGATGTACTTGGTCAAAAGAAAGGGGCTGGTCGCGAACAGTAAAGGCATAGTTATCTTCCGGCACGGCATCGCGGACTATTTCCATTTCTGCGCGTTCGGTTTTTGCTTTATACCAGCCGGCGGCTTGCCACGGTTCATCGCGCAAGGCTTCCATAAGGGCCGCGCCATCTCTTACGCCCAACGAAAGTTGGCCGACCGGCGGACAGGCGCGCCGCCCCAAGAAGAGAGGGAACCACGGTGTCTTCAAGGCGGCGTCAATTTCCTTTAGCAGAGGCTCCTCTCCTTCCAGCCCTGCCAAAAACACGGCGTCAGCTATGTAATAGCGATGTGTTATATCAGATTTCCCATCATGCCTGCGAGCCGTATGAAAATCCACAACAAGTTTTCCCGGCTGATCCACCCGTACGCCGAAGCGGAGCTTGCATAGTTTGGCGGCATCGTCCGTGCGCCTAAGGCCGAGCGCGGCGGCCACGAGGCCAACAACTCCGCTTTTCGTGGGTTCGCGCCCGGTCATCCTTTTGTTGAATTTGCTGTCCGTCCCCCATGCTTGGAGCGGCCCGGCCAGTCTAATCAATAATGTGCTCATAGTCATCCCCGCCGTTAATTGTTTCCCGGAGAAAATCTGTCTTTCATTTCTTTTTCCAGTTCGTCCAGCAAAGTCTTAAAATCGACTGGCACGCCAAGTTCGGACAAGTCGGCGTTAATCACGTAACTTTTGGCCGGCGCACAGGCGAATTCCCCATAAACTTTTTGGGCATGACCTTTTAATTTTTTGATGGATTCTTTGACGAAGCCATCTTCTTTGCTTCTTATCGCTTCCTCAAAAGCGCCGGCCAGGTTTACCGGTTGATCCGCGCGCACGGCAACAAGCACGGCATCCGGCAAGGTGCGGTTGGCAAAGGTATTTTGCTTGCCATCCGGCATGGAGGCGATAAAAGCGCGGGCAAATTCTTTTATTGCTTTGGCGAGCGCGTCCGGCTCTTCCGCCAATTGTTTAAAAAGTTCATGGGCGGCTACTGTAGCGTAGCGATAAAGGGTGGATGAGTTGTATTCTACCGTGCCGATCATGCCGGCGCCGGCGTTGTCCTCCGGCGCCAAGTCGTCAACGGCGGTGAAGTAGTCGTATTCATTGTCCACGCGGTGGGTGGATATGCTATGCGCCACCTGGGCGGATGCGTCGGCATTAAGCGAAGGGTCGTCCGCTACCATGCGGCCAAATAAGGCTATGTCAACGCCTTGGTTTTTATTGAGGGCGATTTGCGCTTCTTTTTTCTTTTGCGTATCTTTTTTTGAGCCAAAATCCCTGTCGAGAACGAGCCCGGCGAGGTTTTCCGCTTGTTTGCCGGTCATGAAAAATAACGCTTTGGCTTCCGCGTCTTTAGTCGTTACACCGGCAAGGTTGATAATTTCTTCCGCAAGTTTTTTGCTTTGCTCTTCACTCTTCGCCTTGTCACAAGCACTTATTTTTTCCGCCACAAGCGCAACGATTTTTTTGGTGCGCTGCCCCAATTCAAATTCGTCAAAATGTTCACGAAACATCTTTCTCATAGCGCGCTTCCAACTCTGTGAAGATACGCGCGCACGGCGCACTCCGCCATAAACGGCGGTTTTGGGGCTGCCGGTGTCATCGCGGTTGACGCAACTGGGCGGCACGGTCTGGATGACGTGAAAATCGACAAACACTTTTTTCATCATTATTTTGCTCCTTCTTTTTGTTCTTTATCTATTTCCCGCTCGTTTCCGCTTGTCCCCCGCCAAAAATCCTCCCCCCAGCGCAATATTAATTTATTCTGATGGTCAGGAAACTGATACCAATATAAATCTTCGGCCAAACGGGGGTAGTCCAAGGGTATGTCATCGGCTTTGAACAGCTGCACCAAACCCCGGGCATGGTGCGCAAGCTCGGCAAGATCTTTTGCGGTGGCAATAGTGTCAAAGCGCCTTTTTATAGTTTCTTCATTGTCGCTTTTCACAAGTTTGCGGGCGGCTGCCCCGAGCGAATTGCCATATATTTTCTTGCCTGCGATCTCCTTTGTTTCCATGTTCATGGTCGCTGCTTTCCCTTGCCGGTGCAAAGCATAAAGGGTCAGAACGGTATGGATGGCCCATTCGGCCCGCGTGGGTCCGCTTTCGGCAATTTTTCCCCGGCTGGCCAATTCTTCCGGCAGATTCCCTAAAGTAACGTCAAAGATTTCCGGCGTTTCTCCGGGTGGTTTGCCTGCGCCGCGCCGAAGCTTGGCCAAAGCGGCCTTCGCCCAAGGGGTCTCTTTGTCAAGCAGAATAATTTTCTTTCGGACAAAAATTTTTATCCTTTCATAATCGTTCATTGCGTTTTTGTTTCACCCCTAACCATTAATTGTATTTTTTATTGCCATTTTAAAACTCGAAAACGCCTTTGCCGCCGTCTGCGCAACCCGCTTGCCCTTTATTTCTTTATACCTGCCGACAAAAGCCTTCTCCCCGGCTTGCGCGACTATTTGCTCCCCTTGCTTAGTAACAATCCTGCTCATTTTTTGCAGCCATTCGGCGGCAATGTCGTCAAGATCGTCTTTTTCCGGGTCGACGCCTGCCAACCAATTGCGAAACGGCTTGTCCAAAGAAAAATATGCTTGTTCGCGGGCTTCCTCACTGACGCCGCTTATGTTTTGAACCTCGCTGCCGCCGGCAGCTGCGGCAATATTGGCGGCCAAGTAGCCCAACGCTTTCACGCATTTGTCGGTTTTGTCCAGCAAGCCAACAATCCTGCCGACATATTCCCCGCCCAACTCCGTCAGCAAATCGGCGTTTAAGGTAATAGAATCGCTGAAAACGTCATCAATAAAAAAATCTTTGTCTCCATATTTTATGCTTGCGGTTTGAAAACTTGCCAATTTGTTGCCAATCAGTTTTTGATTTTTCAAGATGCCAACCCAACGCACAACGCCAGGCTTCCTAAAATCTTGGCTGTTAGCGACAAGCGCCGGGAAATCCCGCCACAAAAATCGCGCGGGGTCATGGCGCTTTGGCGAAAAAACAGTAAGATTGCCGTTTACCTTTGTATTCCACAAAGTCATTTGCTCAATAACGGCGTTATCTTTCTCGAATCCATCGCCGCCCAGTAACTTGTACCCACTGACATATTCGCCGTCCGCAGTTTTTTCCAGCAAAACACGGCGCGATTGCAAAGTCAACAGTTCCGGCATGCTATCGGGAACGGAAATTTTCACTCTTTCGGCTTTGTTGATTTTATCTTGTTCCCAAGTAGTTTTCCCGTTGCTAAAGACGGTTTGTTTCTCATCAGCTAAAACAAAGTTCAGCAGCAAAGTTTCAAACATGTTGGCTCCAACGGCAAAAACCAAGCCCAATTTGCCAAGCCAGCCAGCCCCGATCGAAGGCAGACCTGCCCCCCGTGTTGATGGCTTGCTTGACGTATCGTCAAAGGCATTCAAATGCAAAAGCCATCTGGCGGCTTCCGCTTTGCCGACATGTTTTTTCCCTCTGCCTGTCTTTAACGCAAACAATCTTACTTTGTTGCTGCTTTCCGACAAATCGCCCATAAGCTTGGCGGCGGAATAAGGCGTTCCCTTGTCAAGGGCAGGAACCTGATAAAATGGCCTTTCGGGATGAAAAAGGTAAAATCTCTCTTCGTATTTTTTTAGATATTTTTCTATTGCCCCCAAAGGGAATTGACGCAATTGCCAGATTTGTTCCCAGCGTTTTAGCGCGTCACTAATATTTTTTAGGGGCGACGGATTGCCGTTCGCGTCAAACTTGGTAAAGACGGCATAAACTATCGCGAGCAGCAGCCGCAGCATCGCCACATCCTGCGTCACGAGTTCTCCGGCCAAACTTTTCAGTTCGTGCGCCCGGCGGAAAAATTCCAGCAAAGATATCTCCTCAACCTCGCCTTTTGCGTTTAAAACCAGAATCCATCGGTTATTAAGCAAATCAAAATCTTTTTCAACTTCTTTCATCATTCTTCACCTGCCTTTTCCACCCACAGACCGTATTTTTCATCGTATTTAAGCGTATAGCCGCCTAAGCGCGCCGAAAGGTTTTCGTCCAACAACAAAAACAACTCCCCCTTCAGCCAAGGCGATTGCTGCCAGGCCGACAAACCTTCGTCAATGTTATTTTGTTCAAGCTCGCCAATCGCAGCATCAATCACCTTAGGAGAAGAAAAATTTCCCGGTAAATTTACCGTGCAGGCGGCCAGCTTCGCCGCGATATCTTCGTCGGGCGATCGCTCGCGGGAGATTTCCCGCCCGCCAGATTTATCCAGCCAGGGAAGCAAATAAACCTTGCTGCGGCGTTTTTGCAAAACAATAACTTCCAACGAGTTGTCCGTGTCGCGTACCGTCGCTTCCGCCCTTTTGCCGGTAGGATCGTTGACGCCAATGTCCAGCCAATCAATAAGCGTACCGAGATTTTCCCCTTTGCCCGGCTTGAAAATCTGGAACTGGTCTGCCCTGTTTGTCTTCTCTTTTATTTTGTTTTCCTGCCGGTGTTTAGCTTCGGCGTATTCAGCTTGCAAATCGGGCGCGACATCTACGCCGTCCGGGTCGTAAGCCGCATCCACCAGTCCGGGAATGTCTGCCGGCAGGTTTAAAACCAACTTGGACAAAAGCAATTGCTGAGTGTTAAACAAAAGATATTTACCATATATTTTCTCCGCTCCGGCTTCAAATCCTTCTTTTTGTGCGCCAGTAATAAAACAAACCGCCTTTCGCAACTTTTCCGGCCTTGGGCGTTCGTGCCGATGCAGACGTCCGATTCTTTGCAGCAACAGATCCATCGGGCAAATATCGGTAAAAAGCAGGTCAAAATCTACATCGAGCGATTGTTCCATCACTTGCGTGCCGACAACAATGAGTTTTTCGGGACGCTTTACGGTATTTTCTTTAGTTGGCGCTCCCAACAATTCTCTGATTTTCATCTCGTTCGCAACGCGGTCAGCCCCGATAAAGCGGGAATGTAGCAGACGAACATTTTCCGTGCCGTAACGCGCCGCCAATCCCTGGGCAATTTTTTGCGCGCGCCGCACGGTGTTGACGATAATTCCAACGCAACCGCCGCCTGATAAATATTCGTCGAGTATGTCCGCTATTTTTTCGATTATCGGCAGTTCCCCTTCGTCTGCCGTTTCAATGTCCGCATCCTCGTAAAGCCACGACAAAGAAACATCTATGCCGCGCTCAGAAGGAGCCACCACCGTTTGCCCCGCTTCGCCGCCGTCGGTAGATGTGATTATAGGGTAGCCCCGCATAAAAGCCAAAGATAGGTTTGCCCCATTTTCCGCTTGGCCGCCTTTATAAGCGTTGATTAAGTCTTGCCTTTTGCCCACAGGCAAAGTGGCCGACAGCAGTATGACCGGCACTCGGTAAGCGCCCAGCCAGTTCAGCGCTTTGTAGAGGTACTGGCTCATGTAGGCGTCATAGGCGTGGCACTCGTCAATGATCACCACCTTGTTGGCCAAGGAGAGATGCCGCATGGCCTGATGTTTCTGCCTCAGTCCGGCCATTAGCGCCTGATCGACGGTGCCGACGACAAAATCCGCCAACAGGCTCTTCTTGCGCCCGCTGAACCATGCCTGCGCCACCACGCCTCCTTCCGCATCCTCAATTCCTTGCGGGTGAGCTTTCAACCCCCGGTATTCTTCGTTCAAACGCGCCTTGCCGTGCGCCAATGAAAGCGAGTAGATACCGCCCGCCACTTTTGCTATTTTGTCCGCCCAATTTTTAAAGCGGACAAATATTCCATCGGAGGTGGCCTGCGTGGGCAGGGCAAAAAACAAGCCTCCCCGTCCGCTCTTTTGCGCGAAAATCTCCGCTACAGCCAAGGCCGCTTCCGTTTTTCCCTCGCCCATCGGCGCTTCAACAATGAAAAGTCCGGGCGCCTTTGTCGCCGCGGCGACGGCGACAGCTGCCTTCTGCACCGGTCGCGCCTCTTTGTCAAAACGCGTTTTGTAAAGATCCGCTTTCGCCCATTCCTCCGTTGCCGCCCAACGTGACAATCCTATGTTCTCCCAGGCATCGGCCGCTCTTTTACGCACGGGAATTTTTAAGTTAAAATCATTGCCGTCAAGATAAGGGAAACGGTTTTCGTCGCTGGCTAACCAATCCGCCATGATGACAAGGCCGCTTAAAATAACTTGCGCGGGAATGTCCAATGCCAGGGTACGTAAAAGTTCCTCTTCGTCCACAGGCATATCCGCCAGTTGACAGGCATAATTGAACAATTCCGACTGCGCGGCGCCCCATGCCGCTTTGTCCTTAAAACCTGTATTGTTGGGGTAAGCGTTGATATTGTCATCGTCAATGTCATAAATTGAGGGCGGCTTGCCGTGATGCCCGCCTAATACCACCGCAATTGCGCGGGTAAAGCCGCGCCGTTCCAATATGGCCTGAGATGCCAGCGAATGATGTATCGCGTAGGGGTCTTGCATTCTTTTCGCAATCAATCCCGCTCTTTTCAGCCGCTCGGCCAATTGCTCGCCTATTTCGGCATTAGGATATATCTTTTTATACTGAAAAGCAGGCGTGGCTTTGCCTAAATCATGGGCCGCCGCCAGAAATATGAATGTTTTCCGCGCCTTGGCCCGCGCATCTTCCAGGGCAAAGCAGGCACTGCCGTCGGCAATGGCGCGGGCAACAATATCCTTGGTTCCTGGCGGCAGCCAGTTATCCCATAGCAGTTCCGCCACTATGGCGGCATCTTCCATGTGCTTGTAAAGCGGCAGCCAACCGCCGCCAGACTTGGCCGCTTTTGCCCAAAGCGCCTTTGCTTGCTGTGATAAAAGCATAATATATCGCCCCTTGTCGGATTAATTAAGCCGTCCGCTTGCTTCATCAAGCTCCCCGCTCTTTCTTATATTCATCGTAAAGGCGGTAAAATTCCGCCTGCTGCTTTTTGAGCTGTTCAGGCACATTTAATTTGTAAGGGCAGCGGTCGGCGCAAGCGCGGCAATTCAGGCAATCGTCGATGCGCGCGGCTTCTTGCAGGCGCTCCTCATGGAATTGGCTGCCTATGCCGCTGCGGTTGACCATAAACGAAATGCGCATAAAGAGCGGTATGACAATGTTGACCGGGCAGGGCAGGCAATAACCGCAGCCGCGGCAAAACCCCTCGCCATGAGTTTGGCGGATTTTCTCCACTTCCGCCCGCATTGTCTCCGTAAAAGGCTCGGGGTGGTTTTCCAAACTAATGAACTGTTCCAATTCTTCCTGCCGCTGTATGCCCCAGATCGGCACAATATGCGGATATTGGCGCAAAAAGGCGAAAGGCAGCCGCCCGTCCTCCAACAGGCCGCCGCACATGGCCTTCATGGCTATGACGCCCATATCACGCTCCGCGCATTTTTTGGTCATGGCAATCTCCTCGGGCGACGACAGGACGGAAAGAGGATACTGCATGGTATCGAAAGCGCCGGAATCAATGGCCTGATGTGCCCTGCCAAGATTATGGTTGGTTATGCCGATAAACCTTATTTTACCGGCGCATTTAGCGTCCAGCATGGCCTGGTAAGGGCCGTGCGCATCAAGGAAACCGTCTATATTGTCGGGGTTGTGCCACTGATATATATCCACATAATCGGTTTTCAGCCGGCGCAGGCTTTCGTCGATCTGCCGCGCGGTCTTGTCGTAACCCTCGCTCATGGTCTTGGAGGAAATAACTACATCCTGCCGCCGGCCGCCGGCAAAGGCTTCCCCTATTTTGGCTTCGCTGTCGGTATAGACATGGGCGGTATCATAAAAATTGATCCCCGCTTCGTAAGCTTCGCGCAAAAGCTTGACGGCATCGGGCGCGCTAAGGCGCTGTATGGGCAAACAGCCCATGGCGAGGCGCGTAACCGTCAGATTGGTTTTCCCCAGGCGTACTTTTGTCAGCATAACTATTGTCCCCCTTTTTAATTGCGCTTGCCCCCCTAAACATGGGCCTGTGCCGCCGCGCAAACTATACGGCCCTTAGCTTTATCGACAGATCCCTCTCCAAAGCCGCGACAATGCCGGCGATCGCCGCATTTACTTCCCCGTCGGCCAAAGTGCGTTCCGGCGATTGGAAAAAAAGGCGCCAGGCCATGCTTTTATACCCTTCCGGGATCTGTTTTCCCGTATAAAGGTCAAAAAGGCGCAGGGAGCTTAAAAACGGCCCGCCATTTTCCCTGATTGCCGCCGCTATTTTTTCATAGCTGACCTGTGCCGGGACTGTCATGGACAGGTCGCGGTAGTTTTCCGGATATTTGGGCAATTTCACATACCGCGCTGTCTGCCCGGCATCGCCGGCCAAGGAACTTAGGTTTAACTCCAGCAGGCAGGCGGCAGGCAGGTCGAAAGCATCCGCTACCTGCGGATGTATTTCCCCGATTGCCCCGATTTTTTCCCCCTTGCGGATCATCCACGCGCTCTTGCCCGGATGCAGGTAGGTTTCCGTCCCGGCGGCGAAAGCGCAGTCCTTGATGTTAAGTTGGGCAAAAATTTCTTCCGCCAGCCCTTTCACATCATAAAAATCCACCTGACCCGCCGGCTGGTTCCAGCCGGCGGGATAACGCCCGCCGATCAGCACCGCGCAAAGCAAAGTTTCTTCGCGCGGGAAAGCGTTGAGCGGCAACTCTTCGGACAGATAAATGCTGCCTATTTCAAAAAGCGCCGCGTCCTCGTTGCGATGCGCTATGTTATGCGCAAGCGCGCCCAAAAGGCTGGGCACAAGAGTTGTGCGCATGACGGCAAAATCGTCCGCGATGGGATTCAAGACCGGTATCGCCCGGCGGCGCGGGTCGTCGGCCGCCAGATCCAATTTGTCTATTTTCCCCCGGCCGATAAAGCTGTAACCGATAATTTCGTTAAGCCCGGCGGCCGTCAGCAAGTTTTTGACATTGCCGGCAAGCGCGCTCAAGCGGCTTTGCCCGCCCCGCGCCATGGCCGCTTGCGGCAAAGTCCCGGCTATGTTGTCAAATCCTACGCTGCGCGCTATTTCTTCGCTGATGTCGGCGGCCTCCCTCACGTCGTTGCGCCAGCTTGGCACGGTTATATTTAGGCTTTCGCCGGCTGTTTCCACTTGGAAAGCGAGATTTTCGAGTATGGCGGCCATGCGGCCAACCGGCAAGTCCGTACCGATCCGCTTGTTCATGGCGGTTTCGGTTGTCCGCACTTTTATTGCGCCAACTTTGCCGGGATAGTTGTCGATCTTGCCGACGCAGGCTTTGGCCGCGCCGATCCCCTCCAGCAGTTGGGCGGCCCGGTCGAGCGCGGCGGCAACATTTTCCCTGTCTATGCCGTGAACAAAGCGTGCGGAGGCTTCACTCGCGAGACCGAGCGCGCGGCTTGTCCTGCGCGTTTGCGCCGGGTCGAAACAGGCGGCTTCCAATAGCACATATTCGGTGGCGGCAGATATCTCCGTGGCAAGTCCGCCCATCACGCCGCCCAGCCCGATGGCCTTGTCTCGGTCGGCTATGACGATCATGCCTTCCTCAAGCGTCCGTTCGCCGCCGTCAAGGGTAACGAGCTTTTCGCCGGGCGCGGCGGATCTTATGATCACGGCGGAACCGGCCAGCGTCCGGCTGTCGTAAGCGTGCATGGGCTGGCCCATTTCCAGCATGACGTAATTGGTAACATCAACGACATTGTTTATCGGGCGCACGCCGGACAACCGCAGACGGTTCTGCAGCCAAAGGGGGGAAGGCTGTATCTTGATGTTGGTAAACGCCCGCGCGCTAAAGCGCGGGCAAAGATGTGGATCGGTTATTTTTACTTCCACCGCCGGCATTGCCCCGCCTTCTTCTTTGACCGCCACGCGAGGGTGCCTGACCTTGCCGCCGCACAGCGCGGCCGCCTCGCGCGCCACCCCTATCATGCTCATGCAATCGCCCCGGTTGGCGGTAAGCTCCAATTCCAGCACGGCGCCATCCCAGGAAAGAGCCGCTTTGACGTCCAATCCGGCTAAAGTGCCCGGCGGCAATATAAATATTCCCTCCCGTTCCTCCGGGCGCAGCAGCTTGTCCTCTATGCCCAGTTCGCTTGCCGAACAAAGCATCCCTTCCGAACGCACGCCGCGCAAAACGGCAGTTTTTATCACCCGCCCATCGGGAAGGAGCGCGCCTTCCACGGCTACCGGCACAACCGCCCCGGGCGCCAAATTGCCCGCGCCGGTAACTATATTAAGCGGCGCGTCCCCTCCGGCGTCAACGGCGCAAACCAGCAGCTTGCCAGTTTGCGGGTGGGGACATATTTCCATTATCCGCCCCGTCGTTACGCCTTCTGTCCCCGCGCCTGGATAAATTATCCTTTCCACAGCTATGCCGGCGCGGGTAAGTTTTTCCGCCAACGCTTCCGGCCCATACTCAATATCGACATATTCTTTCAGCCAATTTAGTGCCACTCTCATTACAATGCCGCCTCCCGCTCAAACTGACGGATGAACCGCAGGTCGTTTTCAAAAAACAGGCGCAAATCGTCAATGCCGTAAACCAGCATGGCGATACGCTCCACGCCCATCCCAAAAGCGAACCCGCTCATTTTTTCGCTGTCGTAGCCGCTCATTTCCAATACGCGCGGATGCACTACGCCAGAGCCGAGTATTTCCAGCCAGCCGGAATTTTTGCACACCCGGCAGCCCCGCCCGCCGCAGATGACGCAAGATATATCCACTTCGGCGCTCGGCTCGGTAAAAGGGAAATAGCTTGGGCGCAGACGCACTTTCACCTTCGGGCCGAACATTTCCCTGATAAACAACTCCAGCGTCCCTTTAAGGTCGGAAAGCCCCACGTCCCGATCCACCAACAGCCCTTCCACCTGATGAAACATAGGCGAATGGGTGGCATCGTAATCGCAGCGGTAAACCTTGCCGGGCGCGATCATGCGTATGGGCGCGCCGGGTTCATTGCCGCGCATGACACGCGCTTGGACGGGCGAGGTGTGTGTGCGCAAAAGATACTCGCCGGTTATATAAAAAGTGTCCTGCGCATCGCGCGCCGGGTGGTCTTTCGGCAGATTGAGCAACTCGAAATTATAATAGTCGTTTTCGATCTCCGGCCCTTCGCGCACCTCGAAGCCCATCCGCATAAAAATGCTTTTTACTTTGTCCATGACCAGCGTGACAGGATGCAGCCGCCCCCTGGCCGGGCGGCGGCCGGGCAGGGTAATGTCGGCTTCCTCCCGCTTTAGGCGGTTTTGCAGTTCTTCCCGGCTGATCTCAGCTTCCTTTTGCTCCAATAGGCTTTCGATCAGCGTCCTCACGCTGTTTACCGCCTGCCCGAGGCGTGGGCGCCCTTCGGCCGGAAGAGCGGACAGTCCGCGCAGGGCCGCAGTAATAGGGCCTTTTTTGCCCAGATATTTTACTTTAAGATCATTGAGCGCGGCCAAGCTGCCGCAGGCGGAAATTTCCGCCTGCGCCTCTTTTTGCAACGCTTCCAATTGTTCCCTCAATTTTTACGCCTCCTAAATTATATATTCCCCGCGCCGCAAAGCGGCGGGGCTATTAAAAAACTGCGGCAAGTTGAAAATTGCCGGCCGTTGCGTTTCAGTGCGCAGACCGGCAAAAAACAGGAAGACTTTCGCCCCTATAGGGGCGAAAGTCTCGCGGTACCACCCTTGTTTATCACTTTCCTTCTTAACGCGAAGCTACGTTTTTGCCTACTTTTGCGAATCCTGCGGAAAATGTTTCAGCAAAAAACTCCGGGAAGAACTTCACCGCAAACGGCGGAAGGCTTTTCCAGCCAAGAAGCCTCTTTCTGCGCGGCCGGCTTACGGTTACTTTGTCCCTTCATTGTTTTGGCGTATTAGGTAAAGATGATTTTTCCACGCAAAAGGCAGGCGGCAACAGAACCGGCGGCCTCAAACAATACGCCATAGAAAACCTAAGGCGGACGTCATATATAGAACTGCCCCTCTTACAGGCGGCGAGCCGCAAATAAAGCCGATCGGCTTTCCAAAAAACAAGCGCAGCGATGAAAATCCAAAGTCACCGGCAAAAACCTTTGTTTGACCTGCTCTTAGGAAAAACAGCCACGGCATGCCGCCGATCCGCTCCTTAAGCATCCGGCAACCGCTTGCGGATATGGCGGCAACTTTGCTTTTTAGAATTATACCACAGGCAAACCATCGATGGCAACACCAAAGCCGCCTTAAGCACGGAAATCAATTTTCAAAGTTCGCGCAAATGCCAAGCCGGAAGCAGTTTCAAAATGAATACGGGATCAACGAGACAAAAGCATAAGACTTGAAAAAGAGCGCTTAGGGCTTTGAAAATTGCTTTCCGTGGTTGCAAGCCGGTTTTTGTTGACAATTAACCGCTTTAAAAATATAATTTTAGTATAAGTAAACTTTTGTTGGTAGATCAAGCGGATGGACTTTTTATCTATCGCGCGGAATTGCAGGCGTAAAAATGAACATTGGCGCTAAGATACGGAGGCTACGGCAGGAAAAAAGCCTCACTCAGGATGAGCTGGCCAGCCGCTGCGAATTGTCCAAAGGTTTTATTTCCCAGCTGGAAAACGATCTTACCTCGCCGTCCCTGAACACTCTTGCCAATATATTGGAAAGCCTCGGCACCACCTTAAAGGACTTTTTCAATGATTATTCCGACGAACGGATTGTCTTTCGCGACGAAGATTTTTATCAGGTGGAAGATAGAGAGTACAAGTTTAAAATAGAGTGGATAATTCCCAACGCGCAAAAAAATGTGATGGAGCCTATCATCATAACGCTTGAGCCCGGCGGCAGGTCGAAAGAAGAAATTGCCCACCAGGGCGAAGAATTTGGCTATGTGTTGTCCGGCAGCGTTTACATACACTTGGGCAACAAGAAATACAAAGCGCATCAGGGCGAAGCCTTCAGTTATAAATCAAACGCCAATCATTACATGACGAACGTTGGCAAAAGGGCGGCGAAAATACTGTGGATCGCCGCGCCGCCAAGCTTTTGACGGTCAAAAGCCTATCGGCGCGGGAATGTTTAATATGATATAGTGTTTCAACTAAAAAAATATTAAGGTTTCGGCAAAATATAACAATAATGTAAGTATGGCATAACCGCAGAGGGCACAAAAGTGGTTTCGTGGCACTGTTATGTTGGCGCAATGAACGGGGAGAGGTTTGAAGATTGGTTCAAGAAGGATCTTGTGAAACCCGTGCCGCGTAAGTCAAGCATGATCTTGGACAGGGCAGCCTTCCCGAAAGAAGAAGCCCAAGGGCTTGGCGAGGAGGCACGAGGCGCGCATCCTGTTTTTGCCGGCATATTCGCCTGACTTGAGCCCCATAGAAAAACCCCGGGCAAACATGAAGCGGGAGACAGCCGACATTTTGCCGGGAACGGATGACTTGGTGTCCGCCATATCGCAATGTTTTTTTGCGTTATACCTGACTTTATAATTGTCAGACTGAATTACTATATGTTTTGTCTTCCCTGCGCTTTTTGAAAATTGATTTCCGTGTGCCGCCCCAGGCGGTATTGTTTTTTGCCTATGGACATGCTATACTCATTAAAGTACGAATCAGATCCTTTCGAGAAACCGGGGGCGTACTGGTTTCGACAGGGGCAGTTGTGGCAAGATAAGCGAGCCGGTGTTCCATCAGACCGTAAAACGGTGGGCCTTTATAAACGCAGAAGATAATTTTGCATTAGCGGCTTAAGCCGTTAACGTTTCGCCGGGTTGCGCCCACTAACCCGGATGAGGCGTCATTTCGTGGGCTACCGTGTGGCTTTTCGCCCGGAGGAGCCTTGCGGGAAATTAATCTGGGCTGGTGAATAAAGAGCCCGCCGCCTGGCGCTTTATGAACGACGCTCAAACAAGCGGCTGCGCCCGGAGAAAGTCTTGCGTCAATGCTTTTGGACAGGGGTTCGACTCCCCTCGCCTCCACCAAAACATTCACCATCTATTGATAAAAGAAATTTTGTCGGTAGGTGGTTTTTGTTTTGCCCGAAAGTCTGGTAATACTGGTCTTTTTCGCCTTCGGGGCTTTGGGCTGTATCAATAGTTGGTTAGGGGCGGAGGGCTTTTTCAGCGGTTACAAGACTTAAACCGTAGCGGTTTCCGAGTGTCTTTTAACGATTGCCCCGTCAGGGGTGTTCAAATTTAACGATTTGCCTTGCCCGTGCCTATGTTTTCAAACATTTGAAATTGGCTGTTTTAGGGGCGATTGAAAGCACGAAAAAGCCCGTTTGACCCACCCCAACGAATCTGCGGATTCGTTGGGGACCCTGGGGCGGCGAGCCGTGAGTTTTCGTTTTCAGTTAGGCGGCGACCTCCGCGCCGTTGCGGAAGGTAAATGTCATGGTTCCGTCCATAGCGACCGTAACCTTGTCCACTACCGCAAGCCACAAGGCTTCATCCCACTTGGTAAGGACGAGCAGCCTTTTCTCAATGTCTGCGATGAAACGGTCGAGAGTTTTAGTTTTGGCGAGACGCTCGCACTTGGCGGTTTCCAGTTCGTCAACCCACTTTGTGGCTTTGCGGTGGCGTTCGAGATAGCCGTTGTTGCGCTCGTTGAAATCCGCCTGGTTTTGGGTGGTTCTGGCGTTCTCGTAGATTGCCTTACGTGATAATTCAGCGATGGACTTCTACCTCACGCCTCAACTCGGCGAGTTCAGCGTCAATAGCCGTGGCGTCGCAAAGCGCGGACTGTGCCATGCGCAATGCAATAATATAAACAACAGGACTCCCCGCACCTCTCCACAGTAATGTGTGATGTGTCCCAGGGGAGACATTTTTTTGCTGGGAGATTTTCGGATTGTTGAAACAGCCTGCGTCCTATAAGCAGCAGATGGAAAAGTTGCGCGTCAGGGGTTGCACTATTTCAGATGAGAAATTCTGTGAACAAGTTTTGTCGCAACTTAACTATTACAGACTCTCCGCATATTTTCTGCCTTTCAAGCAGGCTGACGGCGCTTATAGGCCGGGAACCAATTTCTATACAGTGTTCAAAATGTACGAATTTGACATGAAACTGCGCCGCGTTCTTTTTTCTGCCATTGAAGAAATTGAAGTCTACGTGAAGGCGCAAATCGCTTATTACCACGCGCACAAATATGGCGCAGCCGGCTATTTAGATGCCAATAACTACAACAGTTCGCACTCGCATGACAAATTTATTGCGCATATAGATAAAGAAAAACAAAACAACAGCACGACACTTTTTGTGCGGCACCATAATCAAAAATACGCCGGACTTTTCCCCATCTGGGTAATAATGGAAATATTCACTTTCGGCATGCTGTCTAAATTTTATGCCGACTTGCTTGTTCCCGACCAAAAGTATCTCGCCAAAAGCCTTTTTAACTCAATGCCGGGGAATGTTAAGAGTTGGCTGCGCTGCTATACTGACTTGCGCAACATTTGCGCCCATTATGGCAGGTTATATTACCGTATTTTTAGTGCGATCCCCGCCGGTTTTGCTAACGCAAGCGCGGACAGCAAGCGGCGACTGTTTGGAGCTATATTGGCTGCAAAGGAGCTTTACCCTGACAAACGCAAGTGGGATGCTGAGGTTCTATCTGAAATAACCGCTCTGACTGAACAATATGCGCAAGTGGTGCAATTAAAGCATATCGGTTTTCCTCCCGACTGGAAAAAGACATTGCGCAAAGGGTCTGAGCCTAAAGGCATTCAACGCATCTTTCGTGTTAGAAACAGATGGTCTAAAAAGCGGCGTTGAATGTATAAGAACATAATTCCTAATCCTCATCATCTTCGGCCAGCGGGTCAGGCTCGTTGTCCACGAATTCCGGCTTGCCCACGCCCTTCAAGGAGCCGGAAATAGTGCCGACATCATCGTGCGGCGAGCCGAGCGTCTGCTCAAGGCAGCTCATCCAGCCTTTGACCGCTTTGCCGCTCGCGTGGCGTTGTAAAATGTATACTTTTTTGTCATTGAGGAGTGCCTGCATCAGGGTGTCCGCGCCCTCGTCATTTAAGATGGCAATCTGGTCAAGGTCTATCGTCCACTCTTTTGTGCCAGGCAAAAATGAGCCCCATCCGTCCGAGGTTTTGTCCGAGGCATCTATTTCGTTTGCTTTTACGCTTCTGTCGCCGCCCCTTTGCCCGCCGATAAGTTTGTAGGTGGAGGCTTCCAGCGTCGCCGCGCCTGTTTTTATAAAAATTAAATAGTCTTTGCCTACCGTCGCTTCGGATGTATTGGGGAAATCCGGCAGAATTATCTGTGGCAATTATTTCTCACTCCTTTGCGTATTTTTGGTTTAAAATGCTTAGCGTACCCAGGGCGCGGGGATTTGTTTCCCGCCGTTGCCGATGTCTTCCGGCATGGCCGCTTCCAGTATGGTGGTAATGGCGTTAAGATAGTCGTTTACTTCCTTTTTTGCCCGCTGGGTGCTGTACACATGAAGATTAAGGGTAACGTCCTGAATAAACCTGTCTTTGCTGCTTTCCGGCCTGCCTGTGTACTCCCCGATGTTTATATACGTCCCCTCCGGCAATTGGGCGGGGTTGTCCACAACCGGCGCGCCGTAGGATTTCAGCAGGGTATATATAGCCGTCTGCAGTTCTAAGAGCGGCGTGCGTCTGATCACGGTTTTTTCATTGCCTCCCGTATTTCTTTTTCTATGCTCGGTACTTCCTCCTGGAAAGAGGGAAACAAAAAAGGCCGCGCCGGGAGAGCCGGAACGCTGGCCTCTTTGCTTGTTAAGGTTGTTTCGCCCTGGCCTTTTACGGTCATGGCTTTTTTGTTTTTGGGCTTCACCTTGTGCCCCTTTGCGCCGAACTCCACAATGTGGGCGTAGGATGCGTTAAACTGCGCCCGCCCGCTCATGTTCTTTTTGTCAAAGCGCGAGCGGCCGGATTTTTTTAGTTTTCCCGATCTTACCGGGACGCGGTTCTTGGCCAGGCGGCTTATGTTCTTTATGCCTTTGTTTATGGCTTCCTCGGCTACCAGCTGTACCTTGTAGTCATACTTGCCGATGCTGTCCAAGGCTTACTTTATCCCTTTTACTTTTGTGCGGACAAAATCCCCGCGCGCGCTCATGCGTTCCTCGCTTCCCGGCAAGATATTTTCAGGTAAAAGGGCGGGTCGCCGCCAATATTACCTATGTATTCCACTTCCAGCACATGGGTTTCATACACAAGCCGCCAGTCCGCCCGCATTTCTTGTTTTCTCGCGACGGCCTCATACTTGGCTATCTTCACTTCCTTGCCCCGGACGCTTGCGCTTGTTGGCTCCAATTCCTTCACGTTCGCCAGCAGGGTTCCATCCTCAATGTATTCCACATCCTGGCCGCCCGAGCCGTTGTCCGTGTACACGGGTTTCAAGATGGAAAGCCTTTTATCTAAGCGCATGGCTACACCCGCCAGTCCCGGTCAAGTCGCAAAAGAGAGTTGGCGGCGTTCCATGTTTCGCGGGCGGCGTGGGTGTTGCCGGCGAAAAAGCCCCCGGTCGAGCCGTCCCTGCTCTCGTAAAAGTGGGCGGCCAGCATGAGGACGGCCTGCCTGGTGCCGGGAGACAGGGAGCTGCGTACATAATGGCCGCGCGGTGCTGATACTTTTCGGCGTAGTCGAGGGCGGCGCGCAGGTAACTTTTTATGAGGGCATCGTCCTCACCGGAAGTGACGCCAAGGTGCGCCTTGGCTTCGTTTAAGAGGCTGGCCATTTTCCCTTGCATCAGGAAGCCTTCTGCTGGAGTATCTTCACCGCTTCCGGGAGAATCAGCCGCCCGTCCACCCGCTGGGAGGCCATGAAGCCCACCTGCCCGGCGGAGGCGAACAGTTCGTTCAGCCTCTTAAATACTCTGCCCTGGCGGTCGGCCACCCAATAGTAGGAGAAGTCGCCGAAGACAATGGTCTTGGCACCTGCGGCCATTGCCGGCATGTAGGCCGAAGTGTGCATGGGACGGTTAATAATGGTGTCAGGCGTGGCTTCCTTGATGGACGGCTGCCAGAGATATTGGCCTGTGGAATCCTTCAGCTTGCGGATGGCTTTTACGGTGGCGTTGTTCAAAACAAAGACGGAATTTTTTCTGTAGGGGGATTTCAGGCTGTAGAACAAATCCAGTATTTCGTCTAAAGTTATGGCCGTCGCCCCGGCAGTGGTGACGACAGCCTGGCCGCCACCGGTCGCGGCGAGAATCCCGAGCGGCTTGCCTGTGCCGTTGCCTGTAAAGAAGGCCTCCTCTTCTTTCGCGCCAATCCTTCTGGCAAACTCTTTGGCGATGTAGCTTTCAAGATTGAAAACAGAGTCATTCAGGAGTTCCTCGGAAACTTTAATCATGGTGGCCAGCTTGTACGCCCCGATGGACACCTGCCCGAAAGAATCGTCGCTCTCCGGGATTGCGCCTTCCTCGTCCACCCAGGAGGCTGTGCCTTTGCCCGCCACCACCGGTATCTTCCTATCGCCGGAGGAAGTTGTAATAACATTGGCTAATTTCCTGAAAATGTTTTCCTCTTCCAAGGCTTCAACAAGGGTGCGCTCAAACTCGTCCGGGGCGAGGTAGCCCCCCTCAGTGTCGGTTCCGAGCTGCGGCGTTCTGCACGTCCGGCACCAGTTTCCCGCGCAGGGCGTTCCAGAAGGCGCGTTTGTAGGCGGCGGCGGCGGATCTGCCGGGATTTTCCTCTTCGCCGCCCGGAGAGGGTTTGTTTGTTATTCTTTCGCTCGCGGGCTTTTCCAGTTCCCGGTCAAGGGCCGCCTGGCGCTCCAGACGATCAACTTCTTTGCCTAAAGCCACCACGTCCGCTTCCATGCGGTCATAGATAGCGGCGTCCTCGGCGGGCATGAGCCCATTTTCTCCGCGTTTGCTCTCTAAAAATCCCTTGGCCGCGTCCCATGCTTTGGCGCGTTTTTCCCTCAGTTCTAATATTTGGTTCATGCGGTTTTCCTCCAGTCCATAATGCATATATTTTTTTTTGCGGCAACACATTCAGCGGCGGAGCAGGTTAAGCCGCTGATAAAGCGAGGCAGCCTTCACCCGTCCGCCCGGCTTTTCCTCTGTACCGCCCGTTCTTTCCATAAAGTTTCCGGCGGGCGGGCTGTCCGCCGCCTGGTGGGAGAAGACGAAGCCCGCCGAAAAGTTCTGCGGCGTTCTGTCCCCCGTGAACATCACCTCGTCCGCGAAGCCAAGCTCCGCCGCCTTGTAGTCGCTCATCCAGGTTTCGGCGGCCATCATCCTCGCTATCTTGGCGCGGGGCAGGCCGGTCTTTAGCTCGTAGGCGTTGGCCACGCTCTCGTCCACCTCGTCGAGCAGCGCCTTGGCTCTTAGCATTTCCTCCGAATCGCCCGCCGCTATCATGGAGGAGCGGTGAACCATCGGGACGGACACGGGCGACATCAGCACCCGGCTGCCGGCCATGGCTATGACCGAGGCGGCGGAGGCTGCCAGGCCGTCTATCTTGACCGTGACCTTGCATTTGTAGTCCATGAGCATGTTGTAGATCTGCGCGGCGGCGAACGCCTCCCCGCCCGGCGAATGTATCCAGACATCGATGTCCCCCTCGCCGGCAAGCAGTTCCTCCCTGAACAGCCTGGGCGTCACCTCGTCGCCCAGCCAGCCTTCTTCGGCGATGACGCCGTAAAGTCGCAGAATCCTGTTCTCGCCCGCTGTTTCGTTTTTAACCCAGTCCCAGAATCTTTTCACTGCCTGTTCTCATCCCTGCCGCCGAACAGCCCGGCGTCTTTAAGTTTTGTCATGTTGCCGTTGATGAGGTACAAATCCCCACCTTCCTCTTCCGGTATGAGGTTCAAGTCCTCCAGTTCCCGGATGTCGTTGGCGGAAAGCCAGCCGTTCTGCCTGCCGATGGCGTAGCCTTGCACCCGGCTTTGGTAGTCCCCGCGCAAGAGGCCGTCAAGGTTGAACTTGATGAAATATTCCGCTTTCTCCCAGGGCAGCAGCAGCGCCTGGTTGAGCGACTGCTCCCAGCGGCACACCCAGGGGCCGAGTGTGTATTTGACAAACTCCAGCGACTGCTGTTCAATGTTCGAGAAGCTGGACTTCTCCAAGTCACCGACCATGTGGGGCGGCACCCTGAACACCCGGGCGATCTCGTTTATCTGGAACTTTCTCGTTTCCAGAAACTGCGCCTGCTCGGGCGGTATGCCTATGGGCGAAAACTTCATCCCCTCTTCTAAAACTGCCACCCGGTGGGCGTTGCCGCTCCCCCTGTACAGGCTGTTCCAGGAGTCTTTCACCTTCTGCGGGTCTTTCAGCACTCCCGGATGCTCTAATACCCCGCCGGGGCTGGCGCCGTTGGCGAAAAACGCCGCGCCGTATTCCTCGGTGGCTATGGCCATGCCAACGGCGCTCTTGGCCAAGGCGATGGGGGAGTAGCCGACGAGCCCGTCAAAGCCGAGGCCGGGGATGTGCAGCACGTTTTCCCCGGATAGTATTACTGTGCCGCTTGTTGGATCAAGTCGGCTCTCCTCGTAACTGCGGCGATAGGAATAGAAGATTTCCCCGCCCGCCGCTCTTTTGACTTCCATCCGGTCAGGCAGGAGGGGGGAGAGGCCAAGAACCCTGTTTTTCCCGTCGCGGACAATCTGGGCGTAGGCGTTGCCCCAGAGGAGCAGGTGTGTCATGAGGGTTTCCCGAAAGACGAAGGAAGTCATCTCAGGGCTGGGGGCGCCGTGGAGTATTTGGAACAGCGGATGCTCCGGGGCGCGCCGCTTCCGCCGCCGTCTTTGTACTTGTAGACGTGAAGGGGCAGCCCGGCGATGGATTCGGAGAGTATTCTCACGCAGGTGTACACGGCGGCCGTCTGCATGGCCGTCTTCTCGTTCACTGCCTTGCCGGAAGATGTTGGACCAAAGAGGAAAGTGAAATATCCGCCAAGTAAGTTGTGCGGTTTGTCCCGTAATTTAAAGAAATATGATAAAATGTTCAAATTGCGTCCCCCGGAAAATTGTTGTGAAGATTACGTTGGAAATATAATATAAGTATAGGATAATACTGAAGTTGCTGTTGTTATCAAAGTAAGTAAAACAAGGAGTGTTTGCTATGAGTACGCATTATGAATATGCTTTTAAAAAATTGGAACTTCAGCACCAACACGAACGATACTTAAAAAGAATAGATTTGCAGAATAAAAGAATGCAGCTTTTATCACAAGATTTGCGCAATAAAGAAAAAATGCTTTTCACCGCCGCCATGACATATGGCAAAAATACACTAAAGTACCTATTTTTCATGAACGGCTGTGCCATCATTGCCTTGCTTTCTATACTTACGCATAATTGGCCGACTGCGGGCAATGATATCCCTCATGCATTAAAAGTATTGCTTTATGCCGTAAGATGGTTCTCTTTCGGACTTATCAGTACAGTAGCGTCTTTAGGATTTACATATATTTTCCAATCTCTCGAAGCGGCCAACTTTGATAAAGAAACAAAAAAAATATGGGAAAGCTTTTATAAAGAAGAAAAATATATAAATGGAAAAACGCCTAAACATATGCAGATACTGTACTTTCTTCCTGCGTTATGCGCAGTTGTGGCACTTGTATTTTTTATCTTGGGAACGAATTGCGCACTAAGAAACTTACTATTCTAACCTGAATTCTTAATGTTTTCATAGTATTAGCAGCCCCCTCCCGTCGTACACGCTCTCTACGGCCCGGCCGCCGAGCGTGGCTCTTGCAAGCCCCATCACGAACGCCACAACGCCGTCAATCTTCTCGGTGGATTTTTTCTTGTTGGGCTTTATGTTGCCCGCCGCGTCCTGGTCAACAATGACGTTTGCCATGTTCCAGTCAAGTACGGGATGTTTCCCGTGCCGTATCTTGCCCTCCATTACAAACTGGAAGAAGTCCTTGCTTGGCGGCGACATTGAAATAAAGCCCTGCCCGAACGGGAACACGACGAAGCCGTGTTCCGCGCCCAGTTCCTCTAAATCCCTGCGAATTTTCTCCGCGCCGTAGCGGTCGTAGGCGATTTCCCTTATCCTGAACCGCTCCGACAGTTTGGCGATGAACGCGACTATGTAGTCGTAGTCCACGACATTGCCCTCGGTCGTGTTGAACACGCCCATCTTCTTCCACACGGCGTAGGGTACGTGGTCGCGCCGGGTTCTCAGGTCTTGGCCTCCTCCGATAGCCAGAAGAAGGGCAGGACAGTGTACTTTGGGCAATCGCCGCTTGGCGGGAACACCAATGCCAGCGCCGTGAAGTCGCCCGTGCTGGAAAGGTCGAGGCCGCAGTAGCAGTCGCGCCCCTCATAGTTTGTAAAGTCAATTTCCTCCCCCAGGCGTCCCATTTGTCCATAGGCAGCCAGCGGATGTCGGCGTTGCACCACTCGTTCAAGCGGAACTGCCGAAAATGCATCTCCTCGGCGGGGTTCTGTTTGGCTTGCTCATAAGCCGCCTGTACCGTGTCAAAGGGTATGGTCACGCCAAGACGGATTCACCCGCCGCCATACCCGCTCGTCCTGCCAGTCGTCGCCGTCCTTGATGCCGAACACTGCGGGATAGAACGCCGGGTCAATTTTTGAGCCGTCAATCACGGCCTGAGCCTTGCAATGAATTTCGTAGCAGATACTTGTTTTGTCCCTGCCCGCCGTGGTAATGAGAAAGTACAGCGGCTGGCGCCTCGCGTCGCCCGTATATTTGGTCATGGTATCGAAAAGTTCTCTGGTTTGCTGCGCGAACAGCTCATCGAAAATAAGCCCCGACACGTTGAACCCCTGCTTTGATTTGGTTTCGCTTGACAGCACTCTGTAAAAGGAGTTTGTGTGCGGGAAGATTATCCGCTTGGTGGACGGCACAAGTTTGGAAATCTTGTTCAGGTCTGAGCATTGTTCCACCATTGCTTTGGCCGTATTGAACACGATACTCGCCTGGTTGATGTCGGCGGCGCAGGAATAGACTTCGGCGCCCGCCTCACCGTCGGCAAAGAGAAGATAGAGGGCGATTGCCGCCGCCAGTTCGCTCTTGCCATTTTTCTTGCCGACTTCAACATATGCGGTGCGAAACTGCCGGTAGCCGTCCGCGTCCACGATGCCGAAGATGTCGCGGACTATCCGCTCCTGCCACGGCATGAGCCGAAACGGTTTCCCGCACCACTCGCCGGTGGTATGCTTCAGCATGGATATGAAGTTCACCGCGAAGTCGGCTCGCCGCTTGTCGTAACGCGATGTGGGAAGTATTAAAGCTGTCGGTAGATATTTGTAGCCGCCCACCGGCGAGCCTCCCTTCTGTGAAATGGGCAAATAAAAAGACCGCGGCCGCAGTCTCATGAAATCTATGGCAACGAGGAACAGCCCCCGGAAGGGAGCGCCCTCAGATTGTTTTCCTGATTAGTTGTACTTGCTGAGAATAATGTTTTAAACCGCCCTGACTTCGTCGTTGGCGCAGTCGGTGTCAAGCCCCCGGTCATAGTTGTAAAGGTCGCGGCTTTCACCCAGTCTGCGGATGGTCAGCTTTGAAATGCGCCCGCCGTCGATGCCGAACTTCGATCCTTCCTCAAAATGCTTGACCCAGTATTTGTATTTTCCGTTCGTTTCCGGGCAGGTAATAACCCCTTCGTTCCACATTGTTTTGTCCTCCTTAAGGTTTCTCGGTCAACTTGCCGTCGACCAGAAGGTAGCGGTGTTCGCGTCCGTAAGCGTCCGTGGCGATAATCCTAAGTTCGCCGTTTTCAAAGGCGTTGTAAGCCTTTTTGAAGGTGAAGCCCTCGCCGAGCTGCTCCTTGACCAGTTTGCGGCAGTCCATCTCAAGCCCTCCCTTCGAGGGCGATAAGCCCGTTCTTGTGGCGGTAGGCTTCGGCGGATGCTTCGTCGACCGCCTCGCACTTGGCGGCGTCGGCAAGCCAGCGTGTGCCGTCGTTCCAGAGCGGGCGGAGTACCGGGTCGCCTGTGATTTGGTGGAAGCCGACGACCTTGGCGAGGACGCCGAGGTTGCGTACCGTTTGGTTCAGGTGAAGTTGGTTTGTCATGGTGGTGACCTCCTTGGGAAAAGTGTTGTGTGCCTTGCGGCATACACATATATCACTCTAAACCGCTATAATAGCAAGTCTTTTAAGCGATATAAAGCGTACAATCTTTCGGGGCTGTGAAGCCGCCGTGTTTGTTGTACTTTACGGCCATTCCTTGAGGTCGCCGTCGCTCAACTCACCCGTCAAAATAAGCGTCCCGTAGGCTTTGGTGTCCATGAAGATGAAGTCGGCGAGTTCGTCGAAGCCCAGCTCCAAGGCAATCTCGAAAGCCGCCTTGCTGTCGAACATATTCGTGCGGCCCGTTTTCGCCACCATGTGGCATTGCCACTTCACGAGTTCCGCTTTGGAAAGAAGCCTTATCTCGTCCTCGCCGTAGACCGCGCCGAGGGTGGAGCCGTTGTCCCAGTTCACGAAGACCGTAGCGGCATCGTCCACATGGAATACTGTGCCTCTGTCACCGGGCTTAAGTGTGGCGTAGGGGTCGTTCATCGACACTAACTCAATCCTTGTTTCTTGCGGGTACTGTTTGCGTACCCGCTCGACCGTTTCTTTGTTTGGAAAGTTCATTATCAGTTCCCCCTCAGTCGCAAAGCAACTCATAAACATATTTGCCGTTATCGTCCTCAACGTGCGCGCCGGCGTACTTTATGCTTTCGCATTCGGCGGCGAATTCATCGCACTTGGCTTTCGCCTTGGCAAGCGATGTGAAGTCGAAAGTCTCGCATTCCATAGACTCGCCTTCCTCGCCGTTTGGATAGGTGTAGAGGCGCGCCGTATAGGTCGGGCGGCTGCCGCCCTTGAAGCTGCCGTTGCCGCCGAGATTGGCAAGGAGCAGCTTACGGGCGTTCTTGTACTCGCCGCCGATGAGACCCAATGCGAGCAGCCAGCACCGCATGGCGTATTTCAGGTTTTCCACGTCGCGCTCCTTGGCGGTGACGCGCTTTTTCTCCTTCGCCGTCCGACAAAGGGCAAAGACGAACTGCACGTAGTAGGCGGCCTCGCTTGGGTCGTTCAGCGTGAACCACGGAAACCGGAGCGCCTCGGCGGTCATTTTGATGGAAATGTCCTCCGCGCCGAGAGCCGCCTTTATGAGGGCTTCCTTCGCCGTGACCATCTTGGTCAGGTTGTCGATGGCTTCAGGCGAGAAGCCTTCGAGCGGAAACTCCACCGTCAGGCGGTCTGACTCTGTGGCTTCGGGAACGTCGCTCGCTTGCCTTCCGTCCTCGCCGGCGGGATCGGAGCGGTGGACGTCAAGCCCGAACGCTGGGGTTTCCTTTTCGCAAAGGGGCAGGTTGTCGTACTCGACCTCGCCCGTGAATCCTTGGGCGGCAAGTTTGCCGACCAGTTCCTCGCCATCCATTCCGACGACCGTGCCAACCTTGTCGATGTGGTAGCCGCCGACTTCGTAGGCGAAGGTAGGCGCTCCGAGATACTTGGTCGTGGCGTTAAGTTCCTGACGGACAGCGCCCACCAGCGATTTGCGTTCCTGACCCGTTACGTTATAGCTTAGTTTCATTGTGAATTCCTCCGTTTTGCCTGATTCCGCAGGGCTGTGCGCCCTTTCGGTGGTTATATATATCACTCTTTTCGGCTGTAATAACAAGCGTGTTTTGAGAAATATAAATATAAAAATCAGGCAAAACAAGGTTCATTGCTCCGCGTTGCGGACAATGCCGCCAAGAACAAAGCATACGCAGGGAAGCGCCACGCCGTTGCCCCACATCTTGTATTCGGCGCTGTCACTGTGAGGGTTTCGCAGCCATTTGACAATTTGGCGCCGGCTTTTGGGTTTACTGCTTTTTCCCGCGGCAAGCCTATAGGTTTCAAAGACTTCCATCCAGAAGGATATTTCTTCTTCGTCAGGCGCCGGCGTTTCTAAATATGCGCACCAGTCGGGCGGGAAACCCTGGAGCAGGGCGCACTCGGTCGGCGTGAGCCTTCTGACGGCGTACTGCGGAGTGATTGCCGCCTGCATGTCTTTGTAGTCCCTGCCCATGAGGGTGGCGGCCTTCTCCTTGCTGGCCACGTCGAAGCCGGTCAGTTCGAGGTCAAAGCCGAGGTCTTTGAGTTCCCCGAATTCCAGAGCCAAGAGTTCCTCGTCCCATCCGGCGTTTAGCGCCAGACGGTTATCGGCGATGATGAACGCTTTTCTTTGCGCATCGGTAAGCCCCTCGACAACGACGCAGTTGATTTCGGTTAGCCCTTCGGCGCGAGCAGCCTCAAGCCGTCCGTGTCCTGCTATCAAGTTGTATTTCTCATCAACCAAGCAAGGAGAGAGGACACCGAACTCCCGAAAACTTGCTCTAATCTGCATAATCTGTTCTTTTGAGTGCTTTCGTGCGTTTCTTGCATATGCAACTATGTCGTCAAGTGGAACCATTTCATAGCGCTTGGCTATTATCATTTCGCGGGTCTCCTTGTATTTGCGCGTTAGTGCGCGCAAATTGTCCGTGATGCAAAGAAGCGGCTCGGTCGTATGCCGCAGCCGCTTCTTCTGGTGAATCGTAAACGCCAAGATATATCGTTTTGCCGCCTCCCGCTCGAATATCCGCCCGATACTTTCTTAGCTTTCGATGCAAGCTGACACCCTTATATCCCGTCTTGTTGTTTGCGTTTAGCTTTCGATTCTTGATGTTTTCGCTCGGTTGGCATATTCGAAGGTTTCTGCGACGGTTGTCGAGCGTATCCCCTGATATGTGATCCACAAATACAGATCCGCTCTTCTCGTAGACACCGAGCAGAAAACGAGATATCAACAACTGGTGATTGTTGACTTTCGATTTCACATATCCGTTCCTATCAATCCACCACTGATATTGAGCAACCAATAAGATATCGGAAGTATCGACCATGAATGATCGTCCATCGGCGCATCCGACAAGTGTTGTTCCGTCATTGGAGCTTTCGTATGTGTTTGTTATGCGCACACGGCATCTCCCACCACAGCCCTGCGATGCTCCGCTTAATAAGCTGGTAGAGGATACCGTGCGACGAGTTCCGCATTCACACCTGCACAACCATTTAATTGCCCCAGATGCTCTGCGCTCCGTGGTGGGAGCGATTACAGCCCATCGCCCAAATTTCTGCCCAGATAAATTTTTTGATGTCATAATCAGAACCCCCTGTTTTTGAGCAGTTCCAGAAACTCGTTTTTCTCTTCACTCTGCGTGTTGCCATGCCTGTTGATGATTTGCGTTATGAGGTTGAAATCTCCCTGCATCGCTTTGTAATAGCCTTGGCCCGCCGTGACGTAGGGCGAGAGCTTCAGTTCCTTGGTCATGCGCCCTATTTTTCTGTTCATACACTCGCAGGCAAGAAAACCCTGCCTGTTCAGGACGTAGTCGGTTATGGTCTGCGGCGCGACGTGCCCTTCGCAACCCCGCGCCGCGATATATTCCTCAATCTCGGCGCGCAGGGCGCCCGCCGAGGGGACTTCCTTTTCGCACTCCTTCATGGCCATGGAGAAATACTCCGCCATGACGTTTTGCGGCGCCGTCCTTTGGACGGGCGGCTTCGGCTTCGCCGCGCAGGTTGCCGGCCTGCCTTCAAGTTTCTTGTCCATTGGTTTTTTCCTGGGGCGGCCTGCCCCCGGACGATACCCTCCGCTGGGCATAAGCGTCGCCCCATTCCGATTTTGATTTTTGTGATGCCCCTTGATTCCTTGATTTTAGAAAAACCTGCGTAGCGTCGGCCTCTTTTGATTTTTGATTTATTTTTTGATTTTTGATTTCCAAAAAATTTTCACGAAAGGACGCGCCCATAGCGGGCTTTCAAAGCCGCAGAGATTGGTTGCGCCCTACCCATGCAGAGCTTTGATACGACGCTCTTTCATTTTTCGCGCCATCTCCCGCCCTCTTTGGCGGTAATCCTGGAGTGGCAGACAGTACACAGGCTCATGAGATTACCATCCTCATGGGCGCCGCCTTGTGACAAGGGCAGGATATGGTGCACTTCCTGCGCTGGCGTGAGCCGGCCTTCTTTCCCGCACTCTTCACAAAGCGGATGCAAAGCGGCGTACCTGTCGCGGATGGCTTTCCACTCTTTGCCGTAACGTTTTTTCGTGCCGGGGTCGCGCTGGTACTTTTCGTAGTGCCTGTTTTCCTCTTGCTGATGCGCAGGGCAGAAGCGGCTGTCAGTCAAATTTGGACAGCCGGGATGTGAACAGGGGCGCTTTGGCTTTCTTGGCATAGCCGCCTCCGGGGTAAGAAAAGGCCCCCGTGATTATTCTCACGGAGGCAGTTTAGAGACTGTTGATACTAATTTAGCCATATGGCTACAAACGCAAATTGAATGAACGCCAAGAACATGACGTCGGTCTTGTCATAGCGCGTGCAGACTCTGCGAAACTCCTTGATCCTG